>CAJUBL010000035.1 GCA_910584665.1 uncultured Muribaculaceae bacterium
TTTTCAAGCTGCCGATTCAACTTTTTCAGGGCATTTCTTATCCCGAACTCGCGTTGTATGTATGAAGTCTGATTGGGTGATATTGTCTTTTCACTCAATGGAATCATATCGGTTAAGTCAAAATTAATTCGTGTGTCTTTGAATTCTTCATATAGCTCAGAATTTGGTCTGCACGCAATCAGTATGCCTGTTAACAACAGAAGAGATATGAATCTGATTAAAAACCTGATGGTCATCTTTATTTGTCAAGACTTATTATTAATGGATTATCGCCGCATTCTACCGATTTATTATTGCGATACTCGGAATATGTGCAATCATCCACAACCTGTAAAAATTTATTTCCATTTGAATATTCAAGAGGAGAATATATTGTTCCTACAAAATCCTCACTTATATTCTGAATGAAAAAACTTTGTGATTCATCGGTATTACGGTTATAAAAAGAAATACAAGGAGTGTTCCCGTCAAAAAATACAATAGTTGCAAAATCATTGGTCTCAGCAAAATATTTGATATGTCCCCTTTTACTGGCCTTTTCTGCTTTGATGGATTTTTCATCAAGACCTTCAATTGTTGTCCTGTCAATTTTATTGACTCCAAAATCTATCGCATATTTAACCTCAATAGAATCGCCTCTACTTGTCGAAAGATTATAGATATTATTGTCGAGATACCGGTAGAATGATACGCCTTCGTCGGGCGTCTTTTGTAAGGCATGTACAAGACGATGTCCGATCTTCTTTGTGTTATTAGGGAAGAATGCGGATAATATGTTCAGCTGCCTGTCACAGACTATCGCCTCATAAGCAGCAGGATCTTCGCTTACAAAGAAAAATTTATCTCCATATATTTCCATATTGATCATTCTGAATGGAGTCTCCATTTTTTTTTGAAGTCTGCCATTCAGATCGTAGCCTAAAATTTTATTATAATTGCATAATAAATAAAGGATCTTTTCAGATGGATCATATGATACATCGTTAAGCTGAATAAAATCGTCCGGCCCGCTTCCGGAGCTACCTATATTTGAGATGAATTTTCCGTCTGACCCGAAAACAAATATTTTCTTTGCAAGATCATTATCCATTATGATAAATAATGAATCTTCATGAATCAGTTTGTTAACTGCTCCGATCATAGAACTGTTACATTCTTCGAGTCCGGTGATGTTCTGTATTTTTAGAAATTGATCGAGATTTAACTTGTTATCTTTGATATACGTGCAATCCCAGCTATGTTCTTGTAATCCAATCATAGTGGAATAATTCCGAGTACATGAATAACAACATAACAACAGAATTATTCCACTAAGTATAGATGCATTTTTAAAATGGATCATTGATTTCTAACAGTTTTTTTCCACATTGACAAGTCTTTGCACCAGGATCTGTGCATGGCTCTCCCGGACCATTTTCCTCACATACGTGATACGAACCGGAAAACCATCCAGGGCAATCTATGTCGTTTGACCAGTTATATCCTGCAGGGTATTCCGCACCTTCACCCTGAGCAATGGCCTCGATATTTTCAAAAAACAACAGATTGTCCGTTCCTTTGTTTCGGTTGAACATCACGATAGTTCCAATTGAACACACGATTACGCAAATAATAGCAGATAACTTTGTTTTCATGATTTGTAGATTTTGGTTATTATGCGCAATAATACAACAAAAAAAATAAAATAGTCTTATTATTTTTAGTTAAATTATACAAATTTACTGTCTGCTCGATTTGAAGCCGGTTCGACAATAAATTCAACGGCTCTTAAATTTGAGAGATGAGCGTCACACTACGTGAGCAATTAATATGAATAAGCCTCCGGCAAATATTCTCGCCGGAGGCTTCGTAAATTCTATTATGTAAGAGAATCATTGCGTTCTTCGATAAAGTTGGCGAACGTGTCGAGAATGTCGGCAATCGCTATCAGGGCATTCTTCACCTGGCTCTCGTAATGTTCGACACCCATCTGTCCCGATTTACTCTTGCCCATCAGCGCGTTCGACACCCCCGACACATCCTCGAACATCTGCATCTGTGTGGCTAACAGCTCCCTGGCTCCTAAGTTTGATGCCTGGGTCATCACCTGCTGCGGCTGAACGTTCATGGTTCCCATGGTCTTGTATGGAATGATGGCATCGGGTGAGCTCCACATCTCGGCGATATTCTGCCAGCTCAGTGTCGGGACCTTGGATTCAACCGGAAACAGCAGTACACCTTTCGCGGCACAGCTCACAACATGATCGATCAGCGATATAAGCTCGTTGATATATATCTGCTGGTCGATGACATCTTCTATGAGTGAATGGATCTCACCGTCAATCATCGGGTAGAACCTGAAGCGGAACGGGTGACGGCCGTCGGGCGCCTTCGACAGGTGTGTGTGCAATACCGTACCGTCGGGCGCCATCCAGCGGCAGCGCCATGCTGTCGACGCCTCCCACTTTGTCTCTATAGGCTGACAGCCCCGCGAGATACGACCCCGGTTTATTCGTTCTATTCTGTCTCCGGCTGTTATCGGCACAGTAAAACATGATGCACGGTGCCGGTCATGGCACCTCAGCCGCTCTGTCGCCTCCAGTGTCCATACCTCGATGACACGGCAACGCCCCGGAGGAGCGCACACAAACGACTCTCTGTCACCGACACTGCCCAGATTCCCGGGCACAGGCGCCGACTCCAGCGAACTGTACAGCTGTCTTATGGCTGCGGCACGGCGTGTATCGGGTCCGGCAAGTCTTATTACAGTCTCGGTAAGACTCCAGTCATGCAGCATCCCGACAAGTTCCGTATCCCAGCCTCTCGGATCGCGTATGCGGTTTACGAAGAAACTGTCGGGACTTACCATATCGACCCACACACCGTCACCCATGAGCCGTCGTTCCCCGATCACGCGCTGCACGGTACATCCCGATATGAGAAACTCTTCGAGCGACCGGCAGTCTATCTCGTCGAGATTATTGGTCTTATAGATCTGCGCCTTACGACCGGTAAGACGGTCCTGTTCCTGACGTTGGTATCGGTAGCGGCCTATGACCGACTTCACCAGACGTCTCAGCAGATTGCTTGTCATAGGACGCCGGCCATGTATTCTGGCCCGTTCGGCAGCCGTGATGACATTGCCGTTCGACGCCACTACCGGATCATCCCACTGATCGCCATAGGTAAAACGCTTGTAGCGCAGACGTCTGCTGCGGAACTCTGCGCCTCCGTTCCAGGCACGGTAAGCCGCATCCAGTATAATCTTATCATTCTCCATAGTAAGTTTTTGATAAAAGATCCTCAAGCATGGCAGGATTGAAACGATATATACCCCCCGGAGGCCTCATGACACCGAGAACACGTTCGGCGACAGCATCACATCCGTTCCTGAAACCATATAACATCACCCGTTTATGACCGTCGGTGACAGCCACAGGATGACAGACTCCGCCCCGGCTGAATGGAGAGCCCTGTCGTTTGCCGATCCTGCTCTCCGAAGATACGACTACAGCCTCACGCTCCCACACGGTCATCTTCACTCCGACAAGCCTGAGGCATTCGGACGGTAATGTCATTACTGCGACACCGCGTTCAGGCTTCCCTACAGTTACAAGTTCTGTGATATTTTCCACATCAAGCATTTCGGTCGGTGCAGTCATGAGCAGACCGTTATACCAGGTATCAATCTCACGGCGGGCATATTCGTCGATTTCAAACGCATCCTGGCGTTTTATGGCAGCGTCAATGCGCAAGGGTATCAGACCCCTGCGCATTTTCCACTCCCCGATAAGATAATCAAGAGTGTATTCCATAGCTCTATTTACCTATCACCCGCATGTGGGCCTTGGGATAGCGCAATACCAGACACGACGCCTCAGTGATGACAATAGCATCGGTGTTGCGTACGCCGCTCGCTCTCAGATCAAGCTTTTCGGTACTGAAAGGTATGTGAGTATATTTGGTAAGATACTCCGGATCTACGATAAGTGCGTCATAGGCATGTCCGCACTCATCGAACGTCTCACTCATCAGCACATACAGAGTGCCGAACTTGGTGACATACGTCGTGAAATCCAGACCCCAGCGCGTCATCTTGTCGGCTGGCCCCAGTATACGCTGGTTAGGAAGATTCTGCATCTGCTCTATGAAACGGCTGCCGGCTATCAGCAATTTGCGTGACGACCCGTTGGAGGCTGTGAACGCACCGTGGCATATTGATACCATCGTCTTATCGGTCAGCGCATTGCGGCTGTACTGAAGTTCCTTGCCGGCCTGAGACCATATACCGCCGGTCAGCATCACATCATCCTCACCGGCTATTTCCAGATGCATCTTATTACCGAACAGGAAATTACGCTCCATACCCAGTCTCATGTCTATGATTGCGGCTTCCTCCTGATCACTGAAACTCCAGCCCACCTCCTTGTTGGAAAGCTTGACAAGCGTTGACTGCTCGACCTGGCTCTTGAATATCTGACAATAATTATGTTCCTTGCGCGGAATAGACTGAAACTGGACTGTCTGCATGTCAAGCTCACGTGCCGCACGACCCATACGCACGATCTTCGACCCGCTGGGTATTGCCGGAACCCGGACCACCCCTTTGCTGTCGGCACATGTAAAGAATCCGTTCAGAGTCTTCGTAGACACTTCGGTGATAAACGCAGTCACCGGTAATCCCTCATCGGTATGTACATCGGGGAACAGGATAGTCTCGCTCTTCACAAACGGACTCTCGTCATCGACACTGATGTTCATAGCCACATTTTCACCAGCCTTTGATACCTCATCGGGAAGACAGTCGGTTGTAACACGGGCGGTAAAAGGCTTGCTGTCGACCGCATAATATTCCACAGTCATGCTTCCTGCCCGTCGGGTGGCCGCGTGACGCGAGATCTGGTCAATGGGAGTCGACATGGGGCGTATCCTTACGATACGGCTGTCTATCTCGCTGCGAAGCAGCTCCGGTGAACTCTGACTGACAACCTTGGTAGTGACAATATTCTCCATAACAAAAGATTAAATAAAAGTAAATTAATAAAAACGTATTCAAAACTTAAAAATCAGTCCCATACACTCGGTCTGATATTGGCAAGTATCAGAACTTCCGCCTCACCACCGCTCGGCAGACCGTTCAGTTCCGGATCTACACTGGCCGGCTGCTCCATAAGCTGTGCTATGTTCTCGTTACGCCCGCGTTTATAACCCCGTTCCTCTGCCTCCGCTATCAGCCGTTCTACGTCGGCGGAGTGAACGGTCTCAGCTTCACGACCTCCTGCATCAGCATCATCCGCTGCGATATCCGGTCCGGACATCTCTGCGGAAACGTCATTCACCTCCGCATCAGAACCGTACAGAGCATCGGCAGAAACACTCTGCCCGGCTTCATCAAGTATGTTATCCATAATAAAAAATTAAGTTAGTGATTCATATCTCTGGTTTACGATACAAAGATACACCCGCCGATTTTTGACCGAGGTGCAGAAAACACCACCCCGACACCGGTATACATGGACGTGAAAGCTAACCTATTGATAACAGTGAAACATCCGGCCGGAACACAGGCTTACCAAATACCCGGACACATCATGCAAAACGACGCTCCCGGGATCATAGTATCCACAAGCGAGGTGTCCGACAAGGACGCCGATTTACTTAGTAACCGGGTACGCCGAGCGTAGCGGCGTGCCCGGAGACTGATAATACGGTCCCCCTGGCGTCCGGATAAGGACGCCGATTGAATCACATAAAGTTGACTTTCAGCCGCACCTGACCACCACGTCGTTCCAGGCCTCTTATCTGTGGCGGCTTGTAAATATATTGAACTGATTTAAACTTATTACAAAATGTGAAATCCGAAACTGATGTAGACCTTACTTTTAACATTCAGATCCGCTTCCGGTCAATTTCTTCTCTTTTCCCGGTTACGATGGAACCCCATCGCTCCCTCAGAAAGTTCGGAATTGCCTCAAAAACAGCCTCTGAATGTTAATTTGCAATAAGTTTAAATCAGTTCATTATAAAACTTTCCGCTTTTCACTTTTATGTATTATCTTTGTGCAACTAATTCTGCCTTTAACATATCTTTTTTTGAAAATTGAAACACTCTCCCGTTTTTACTGTTCGCAGAATGCCGCTTGGCGTGGCCCTGATTCCGGTTATCATTTTATTACTTGCACTTATATCGCTTATCGCTGTAAAAGGACCCGATTCTGTCCAGGAGTGGAGTTCACATATTCTGCTCGGTGCGGCTACCGTCTCATGCCTTATTGCCGTAATTGGATACAGACGGCCTTTCAAGGCCCTTAAAATCGGGATGCTGAAAAGTTTTAAACAGATAATACCCTCATTTCCCGTTCTGTTACTTATCGGAGCGGTCTCAGCCACATGGATGCTTAGCGGAACTGTTCCGATGCTGATAGACTATGGACTTAAACTGCTGAATCCGACTATGTTTCTTTTTGTCACATGCGCCACCTGTGCTGTAATCTCAGTACTGACAGGCAGCTCATGGACAACCATTGCCACCATCGGGGTTGCTTTTATGGGCATAGGAACCGTAATGGGTTACAGCGACGGCTGGATCGCAGGTGCTATAATATCAGGCGCTTACTTCGGAGACAAGGTATCTCCGCTAAGCGACACCACAGTACTTGCATCGTCATCGACCGGCGTGAGACTTTTTACACACATACGGTATCTCATGATCACATCAGTACCGGCTATGTCCCTGGCACTCATAGCATTCGCTGTTGCAGGATTTACAACAACACTCACCGACAGCGCCAGCGCCACAGAAATCGAACAGGCACTGGAATCGACTTTCAATCTCACACCATGGCTACTGATGATTCCGGCACTCACGGTAACTGCGATATTCATGCGCTTCAACACCAATATTGTTCTGATGGTCAGCGCGCTGGCCGGACTGGCCGGTGTATACGTATTTCAGCCCGGCATCATTGACCGATTAATTGAAGATGGACATTCCATGTCAGGACTCGGATTTACAATGCTGTTTACCGACACCGCTGTCTCTACTGGCAGTGAGATTCTTGACCCGCTTGTCGCCACAGGCGGTATGGCAGGCATGTTGCCGACTGTCAGACTTGTAGCTGCCGCAATGGTGTTTGGCGGCGCTCTGATGGGAACAGGAATGCTGTCGGTTATTACCGAAACGTTCACAAGAAAGCTCGATAGCCCGAGGCTCATAGTCGGTGCGACAGTCGGCAGCGGACTGTTTCTCAACAGCTGTACGGCCGACCAGTACCTGTCAATCATCATAGGCGGAAATCTATACCGCAGAATATACAACCGCAACCGCCTGGAAAGCCGCCTGCTGAGCCGCTCGCTGGAAGACTCCGTATCAGTCACATCGGTACTGATCCCATGGAACTCATGTGGCGTGACACAGTCAGCCGTTCTCGGCGTCTCCACGCTCGTATACCTTCCCTACTGCTTCTTCAACATACTCAGTCCTCTGATGTCGCTGACAATGGCATGGACGGGCTACCGTATCAGGCGTCTGACACGCGCCGCCTGTGAGTGATAACAACCTATGACATATTGCTAACCCTCTATAAAACACAAGCGCGGCTGTCTCACATCCCGGAGACAGCCGCACTGGTATGCAGCATGAATATATCAGATCAGCGTATCAGGATCTTAGTGGCCTTGTTGCCCTGACGCCTGATGTAAAGACCTGAGGTCGGATTTTCCACACGCATGCCCTGAAGATTGTAGTACTCGACAGGAGCATCATCATCAACAACAATATCATCAACACCTGTTCCGATATTCTTTCTGGTATAAGTGATGTAAAGACATGGCTTAAGATCTTCAGCCTTGAATGTGAACGGATTGGCCGCATCTGTCTTGGTGTTCTCTATATCACCGGTCTCCCTGGTAGCGATACGCATCGATTCATTGTGAAGGTTCTTTTTGGATATAAGTATATTCAGATCAGCAGGATTAGCTTTCAGATAATCAGTAAGATCAATGTAATTGGTCCAGGCTTCGGCTTTTCTGTAGGTCTCGCTGATGCCGCCGTCTCCCAACGATTTGGTTCCCTGGCCGTTGATGCTGAACTCTGCTATCGGCTCGGAAGCAAGTGCCTCTTTCACATTATTCTCTTCTGTGTTCCATATAGCATTGGCCTCGTCAAAGGTCGACGGGTATCTGTAAATACTCATCGCACGGTCACCCTTGTTCTGGACACAGACGAGACGGAGACGGGCCGATGTAACCTCATGAGTCCCATCGACAATCTCAGACGGTAACCTGAAACTCATAAGACCATAGAACTGATTAGTAAGTTCGGTTTCACTGCCTTGCTTTTTTATTTCCATATTTCCGTCACTGCCATGCTTTACGGTGTTGCCGGCACGGACAAATGTATCGGCAACCGGCTCGAGAACATCATTGCCGGTCTCGGAATCCACCTCGAATGTCACAACGAGCTGCGGTCTTATATCCTCGGCCTTAAGTGTGAATGAGATCTCATTTTTGGAATTGACCACATCATTTGTCTCGTGAGTAAAGAAACAGTTCTGGTTTGTCTTTTTGCCGCGTTCCTGATAGAGCACGAAGTTGACACGCCTGTCATTGACAGTCTTAGTCTTTACATACGGTGTAACATCAATATAGTTGGTCCAGGCCTCGGCGTTACACTTATCTTCCGTTATACCGACATCCCCCGAAACAGATTTATTCCACTGACATGCCGGAGTGAATGTCGCAAGAGGGGCCTGATCAAACAACGGAGTGATGTACTCAGACTCAGTCCCCCAGGTTGTCTTATCAGCGAAGTCGTTGCCATAGCCATGTACAATCATCGGAGCACCTTTATAACGTTCGGTTACGATACGCAGAGTCGCTGTCCGGACTTTCATTCCCTCCGGCAACTGATATTCAAAACCATACAATGCTATGAACTGATTGGTCTCGTCGGGATTGTTTGTCTCGACATAGCCGTTGGCATGGTTGAAACTCCATGTAGCATTATTCGTACGAACCCATGTAGTTGCGACACCGTCAAACGTAGTAGAAGCTGACTCCTGAGCCGAGGCACATAATGACAGTAACGCTGTAGCGAATGCGAGTAGTGATTTCTTCATATAATAAGTGTTTAGACTGTTTGTTACCGTTATACGCGCGCTATTATATCAATACTCACTGCAACCATGTGTCTTAACCTTATTTAACGTATATATAAATATATTTTTTAAGTATATTCAGAACAAGCCCGAAATCAGGCATTGATCTGAGTGCGACAAAAAAATGCTATAAAAGACCACGTTTAGCGAAAAAATTGTAATTTTTTTTCTTTTTTTATTGGCCGGTAACAAATTTTGATATACCTTTGTGGCGTTTTTGAAGCACAAAATATTGTTTTAATTTTTAATTATTACGGAAATGAAGAAATTTATTTATTCTTTCGCTGTAATCGCCGCTCTCGGCCTTGTTGCTTGTGGTGGTTCTAAGGCTACTGAAGAGGCTCCCGCTGAGGAGGTTGAGGCTGTTGAGGTAGAGGCTGTTGTAGCTGCTCCCGCTGACAGCTGCTGCAAGAGCGACAGCTGTTGCCAGGCCGACAGCTGCCAGGCTCCCGTTGAAGCTCCTGCTGCTGAGGCTTAATCGCTGACAATATACAGCGTCAATAGCAACTGATAAAAGTCGATGGTATCACGGATGTGTGATATTGTCGATTTTTGTTTTATACAGGATAAAAAATTTGATAAATAATCACTACCTTTGCATCATTGTTTTAGGAACAGGTACAGGACGAGAATCCCACACCACAATATCATATTAAGAGTACGTCTCGTATGGATTTCATAGTCAATCTTTTAGGCCCAGGCAACACAGCTCTCGCAAACACGTTGATACTATACTCGTTTGTAATAGCAGCGGGTATATTCATAGGTAAGCTGAAGATCTGCGGTATCTCGCTCGGCGTCACATTCGTGCTTTTTGTTGGCATTATCATGGGACAGCTGGGATACATCGTTGACAGCGACGTGCTTAAGTTTGTACGCGAATTTGGATTGATTATTTTCATATTTGCCATAGGTCTGCAGGTCGGACCAGGATTCTTTTCAGCATTCAAAACCGGAGGTGTAAGACTTAATATGCTGGCAATGCTTGGAGTCGCTCTCAATGTACTGGTAGCAGTGGGAATATATCTGTGGCAGAGCGGAAATACGTCAATGAACGTCATTGTCGGCATCATGTCGGGCGCGGTCACAAATACTCCGGGTCTTGCCGCTGCCCAGCAGACAGTCAGCGACCCCGATGCAGTGAACACAATGTCAATGGGTTATGCCGCCGCTTATCCTCTCGGTGTTGTAGGGATTATACTGTCGATGCTGCTGATCAGGAAATTTTTCAAGATAAAGGTTGACAACGAAATACGTGAGATCGAGGAAGACCGTGAGAAAAGTCTGCTGAAACCGCTTATTGTCACATTCAAAGTAAGCAACAAACTCATAGAAGGCAAGGATCTGGCGGAACTACACGACATAATACAGTGTAACTTTGTGGTTTCAAGACTGATGAAGACCGATGGCCGCTTAGTCATTCCGGTATCTACCACCCCGCTTAACCAGGGAGACCTGATGAGAATCGTACTGTCGTCTCAGGACAAGCACCGATTCAAAGCCATGATCGGACCCGAAGTTTCAATGGACTGGGAGACAGAATCCTCCAATGCTACGGGCGATGTAGTATCCAGACGTATCGTGATAACTAAGAGCGAATATAACGGTGTGGCATTAGGTTCGTTACGGCTCCACAACGGTTACAACCTTAACGCCACGCGTGTGAACCGTGCAGGCGTTGACCTTCTGGCATCGGCAGGTCTGAGACTGCAGATGGGAGACAGAATAACTGTTGTAGGTAAACTGGACGATATCAACAGGTTGGCCGATAAAATGGGCAACTCGATGAAACGTCTCAATCAACCGAATCTCATCACAATATTTATCGGCATCATGTTCGGTATCATACTCGGCTCCATAAACTTAGGATTCGACCTGAAGTTGGGCCTGGCAGGCGGACCGCTCGTGGTCGCCATACTGCTGAGCCGCTTCGGATATAAATTCAGACTGGTAACATACACCTCGTCGTCAGCATCACTGATGCTCAGGGAGCTGGGTATCTGTCTGTTTCTGGCCTCGGTCGGAATAGCGGCAGGCGGGAATTTCTATGAGACAGTATTTAATCCCACAGGAGCCCAGTGGGTACTCTGGGGATTCCTCATCACATTTATCCCGCTCATGATCGTAGGCATCATAGCACGTGGAGTATATAAAATCAACTATCTGACAATCACCGGATTGCTATCAGGCGGATACACCGATCCGCCGGCGCTTGCCTATGCAGGCGGATCAACCGGCAGCGATACGCCCGCGGTAGCTTATTCTACGGTATACCCGTTGACAATGTTCCTGCGTGTTGTGGCAGCCCAGGTGCTGATACTTTGCACAATGTAGACAGATCGCCATACACAGGATCAGACAGATTGCTCATATCAAAAAATAAACTCAGACATTCATCCCTGGCGATAATATGTCTGATATCGTCTCCATTAGGCATTAGCCATTACTGTCATTCCCGCAATATCGGACTGAAAGAATCTGAGCAATAAATCTGTAGGGTTTACGTTTTAATTGTGTGAAAGCTAACCGGCGTTACAACAGATGTTTTGTAGGGATCTTCATATTAATGGGGATGCTTATATTACTCTCGTCATGTTCAGCCAGAAAGAATACGACCGCAAACCGTAACTATCAGGCTTTTATCACCCGTTACAACATTCATTATAACGGTGATACCCACTACAGGGAGACATTGCAGGAAATGGAATCCAAATATGAAGACGACTACACCCGCCTGCTGTTCACTCATCCGGCCGAAGCCCGCGGTGAGGAAAAGGTCCCACAACCTGTCGGAGATTTCACGCGTTCCATAGAAAAAGCACAGAAAGCCATACAGTTACGCTCTATAAAGAAGAAGCCGGCACGTAAAGCCGGAAAGAGAAGTGATCCGACCTACAAGGCATGGATGAAGAGAGATGAATACAATCCGTTCCTTCACAACTCGTGGATGATGATGGGACGGTCTCAGTTTATGAACGGTGATTTCCCGGGTGCCGCCGCTACATTCTTCTATATATCGCGTCATTTTACATGGTTACCTTCCACAGTGACCGAAGCCAGATTATGGCAGGCTCGCAGTTATCTGGCCATGGACTGGCTGTTCGAAGCCGAGAATATAATAACACGTATCAGACAGGATGAATTGACCGACAAGACATTACGGTCGCTATACTACTCGATCTATGCCGATTTTATGATACGGTCACATGACTACAGAGAAGCTATACCGTATCTTCAGGAGGCTGTAAAGCTCGCAAAAGGTCCGCAGAAAGTGAGACTCAACTTCCTGTTAGGCCAGGTAAGTTCACTTACCGGCGACAAAGCGCTGGCTTACAGGGCATTCGAAAAAGCCGGAAATTCATCAAACGCATCATATCGCACAAAATTCAATGCACGCATAAAGCAAAGCGAAGTATATACCGGAAGTGATATCGGGCCTGAAGTGAAAGCGCTGAAAAGAATGGTGCGTTATGACCGCAACAAAGAGTACCTCGATCAGGTATACTATGCCATAGGCAATCTATATCTATCCCGTAAAGATACTCTTAACGCTATAGTCAACTACAAAATCGCAGCAGAGAAGTCCACACGCAACGGCATTGACAAGGCGATAAGCCAGGCAACACTTGGCGGTCTTTACTATGATCGCCGCGAATATGATCTTGCACAGCCGTGTTATTCGGAAGCCATACCTCAACTGCCTGATAATTACCCTGACTACAAAACATTAAAACGTCGTAGCGACATACTCGACGAACTGGCTGTATACTCACAGAATGTAACTCTGCAGGACTCTCTGCTCAGGCTGTCATTCATGACTCCTGAGGAACAGCTTGCTGTAATCGAAAAGATTATAGCCGAACTTAAAAAAAAGGAAGCGGAGGAGGCTGAGGCAGCGGCCCGCGAAGAGTTTATGGCAGGCCAGTCTCAAGGGAACCTCCTGAATGACAAGGCCCCTACGACATTTTCAATGAACAGCGACGGATCATGGTACTTCTACAACCAGTCGACAGTGCAGGCCGGAAAGACCGAGTTCCAGCGTAAATGGGGAAACCGTAAACTTGAAGATGACTGGCGGAGGCGTAACAAGGCGGCATTCAGTTTTGACGAATTCGGAGATCATGCCGGAAACGATGAAAATGACACAGATAACAACGATATTGATGACAACGAGGATACTATACCTGTTGATGAAGAGTCGTCAAAGCGTGAGAACGATCCTCACTACCCTGAATATTACCTGAAACAGATACCGGCAGATTCGTTAGCCAGAGCAATAAGCAATGATGTAATTCAGGAGGGCCTTTACAACATGGGGGTGATTCTCAAGGATAAAATGGAAGACTATGTGGCGGCACAGGATGAGTTTGACAGGCTGCTGACCCGATATCCCGACAACATATACCGTCTTGACACTTATTTCAACCTATACCTTATGGCCGCACGCCAGGGAGATAAAACCAAGGCCGAGCATTACAGACAACTGATACTTCATGATTTTGCCGAATCACCACAGGGACTGGCATTGCAAGACCCCGATTATATAGAGAATCTGAGACAGATGGACCGCCGTCAGGAGGCTATGTACGAGGCCGCATTCCAGGCATATATTGACAATGACAATGCTGCGGTCCACAGGGCTTACGAGGAAATGTCCGGACAATTCTCAATGAGCGACCTCATGCCAAAATTCATGTTCCTGCACGCGCTGGCTTATGTCACCGACAAAGAACCGGTAAAGTTCAGGGAAGTACTTACCGCGTTACTTGAACGTTATCCGGAGGCTGATGTGGCGCCATATGCTTCGGCATGGCTCAAGGGCATGGCTCAGGGCCGTGAGTTACAGGCCGGTGACGGAGGTAATCTACGCGGCATGCTATGGAATATTCACCTTGGCGGCGACTCGGTAGCGATAGCGGAGAATGCCGATGCATTGGAATTTGAACTCAATCCCGATGACAGTCAGTTGCTTGTACTGCTTTATCAGACTGATAAGATTTCACCCAATCAATTGTTATATGACATAGCCCGTCACAATTTCTATACATTCGCCATCAAGGATTTTGACATGGAGCAGATGAACTTCGGTCAACTTGGACTACTGATAGTGAGAGGATTTGACAATCTGAAAGAACTGAACTATTATCGTACACTTATGCAGGACAATCCGGACCTGAACATCCCTCGTGGTGTTATTCCGGTAGTAATCAGTGAGAAAAACTTCGAGACCATGCTTAAACATGGCGCATCATTCGAACAATACTTTGAGTTTGCCCGCGATAAGACCTATCGTGACACACAGGAGAAAGTACTTGATCCCGAAGTCTTTGGCCCGGCAGAGCCGTTGCCGGACTCCCCGGATCAAAAATAAACCGCATCTATCCATCCGGCATGCGTGAATTAAAGCGCAGATTTCGCAGATTAAAAGAGAGGCCATCCGGCTGATTGGTTTAAAGCGCAGATTGCGCAGAAAAGAAATAAACCGCAAATTACGCGAATTACGCAAATAATGCTGTTACGAAATTGGGATCATCCCGACAGTCGAACAGCATTATTTGCGTAATTCGCGTTCATCGTTCCGCCTATTCTATACAGAACGCTTTCTATAGCTTTGAATTAGCCCGCCGGATGGTACATGCGTTTCAGGTCAGTCCTCATCAAGCTGTATGTCGTCAAGATCTGGATCGAGATCAAGATCATCGAGTTCCGTAACACCGGTTCCGTCAGAAACAACTTCATTGTCGGTCTTTGTCCTCGGTTTTCTCGGAGCTCCCATCTTGTCAGATTCCTTCATTGCCTGAAGTATACGTGCCTCGAGTTCGTCAGCGAGATCGGGATTGTCGGCGAGTACGCGCTTGGCCGCATCACGACCCTGTGCGAGTTTGGTTCCGTCGTAACTGAACCATGAGCCGCTCTTCTTGATGATATCATATTCCACACCGAGGTCAATTATCTCACTGGTGCGAGAAATACCTTCACCAAACATTATGTCAAATTCGGCTCTTTTGAAAGGCGGTGCCACTTTGTTCTTTACAATCTTGACCTTTGCGTGACGACCGAGAACATCCTCACCATCCTTGAGAGAGGTGCTGGGACGTATGTCCACACGTACCGAGGCATAGAATTTAAGAGCGTTACCACCGGTCGTAGTTTCGGACGGACCGAACATATTACCTATATTGGCACGTAGCTGATTGATGAAAATACACGCTGTGTTCGTACGGGCAATGGCACCGGTGAGCTTACGCATTGCCTGAGACATCAGCCGGGCCTGGAGTCCCATATTGCGGTCGCCCATACCTCCCTCGATCTCGCTTTTGGGAGTAAGAGCCGCTACCGAGTCGACAACGATTATATCTATGGCCGACGAGCGAATGAGCTGCTCGGTAATCTCGAGAGCCTGCTCGCCGTTATCAGGCTGCGAGATAAGAAGATTATTGACATCAACACCAAGTTTCTCGGCATAGAAGCGGTCGAAAGCGTGCTCGGCATCGATAATGGCAGCGATACCGCCGGCTTTCTGTGCCTCTGCTATGGCATGTATGGCGAGAGTTGTCTTACCGGACGATTCCGGACCATAAATTTCAGTGATGCGACCGCGTGGAAATCCGCCGACGCCGAGAGCGTAGTTAAGACCGATGGAACCGGTAGGTATTACTTCGACTTGCTCTATAGCTTCGTCACCGAGTTTCATGATAGCACCACGACCATAATCTTTCTCGATCTTACCTAAAGCCTGTGTAAGAGCATTAAGTTTGCTGGTCTTGCTGTCGACTTCTGTTGCCGCTTTTCTGGTAGTTGTTTTTTTAGCAGTAGCCATATCGTTATGTGGGTTTTGTTAAGTTCAAACATACTCTTAATTAATAATCATATTTTTCACGATGCAAATATAACGCACTATATGGGCAATAATATTGCATCACACAACAAAATAGTGTTAAAAGACTACAATGAAGCATGTAAAAATAAGTAAAAAGACGGAGAAAGCAATTGGATAGATGTTATTTTAATCTTTTTTAGATACTGCACTTTCTCAGGTGTAGGTGGTAAGAGTCAGAGCCTGCCATGCGCGGATAACAGGATTATATATAGCAGTAGCTGTTACGTATGATGACCGCGGGACAGTAGCGGCAAGAGCACCGGAAACCATCACATGGCGTACGGTACCTGTGCCGTCAGGATGCAGATCAAGGCGCCCTGAGACTGCGGCAATTGCTCCGCAAGGAGTGTCGGCAGGAAGGATCCGGAAATCAATCTGAACAGCACAGCCCTGACGATCAGAATAGTAACTGACGCGACAGACAGTACCCGGAAGTTGTGGGACAGTCATCGGGATGTTGAAGTCCGGGCCTTCGGGACCGGCAGTCAGCAGGGCTGTATCACCGTTCATACCGACAAGGGCTGTCACCTTCGAGTCAAAGAGAGATATAACCGACTGACGCGATGCCGGTTTAACGTTGAAACCGCATATATTATGTTCGGCATCAAGATATATATTGAGTTTCACCGTCGAACCTATTTCATCCTGTGGTAAACTGTCACATCTGACAGGAGCAGCCCGTCCGCCACACTGTATGAGCGTACGGTCTGTTATGATTCCGTAAAGAGATGGCAACGCCTCGTATGGAGCGAGATCGATCGGACGAGCCATCACAACATCCGATTCATTCCTCTTGACTTCGACTGCATCGCCGGGACGCATGGCGGAAAGCAACGGCCACAGAATGGTGTCGACAGCAACAGGTGGCACTGTGTCCGAGACAAGATGGATAAAGCGGTCATGGATTGAGTGCACAGTCATTGTGACCGATCTGACCGAACTGTAAATCACCGCAAGGGCATCGGCGGCAAGACGATGGTATAACAACAGATTGTTGTAATTG
Organism: uncultured Muribaculaceae bacterium; assembly: GCA_910584665.1. Taxonomy (GTDB): domain Bacteria; phylum Bacteroidota; class Bacteroidia; order Bacteroidales; family Muribaculaceae; genus JAAVFS01. Next base: position 17,021 of record CAJUBL010000035.1, read on the forward strand.
GGTGTCGCGGAAGCGGATAGTGTAGATCTTACAGCATTGTACCGGGCCATCGGCTCAGCGACAGCGGTACTGAGCCGCAACTCTGTCGCAGCACCGTCATCATCTCCGTTTAAATGAAGAAGCTGTGCGAGAGTAAGCCTCAGGCGTGCAACATCGGAATCATCTGACACAGTATTGCGATCCTCAAGCTGCAGTGCCCCGAGAGCCAGCAGACCGAGCCTGGTCTCGCGGGATGGAACCATGTCAGCGAAGTCGAGCCAGAATGCCGGAGAACGATGCCCCATGGCAGCCATAGCCGACATACGTTCCACAGCCTCGTTGCCACGTTCCATCCAGCTCATCAGCATAGCGCGCCGGCGGACGTCCAGCTCGCAGTCCGGATGCGGAGAAGCGGCAACAGCACAATCGAAAGCGTCAGTGAAACGTGCAAGAAGATGAGCATGACGTTGCGGGTCAACCTTGATTGCGGCAAAAGCACGGTTTATAGCCCTTGATGCAAGCGGGACAGATTTTCCACCGCCTGAGACCAGGTAATCGGCATCTCTTAACAGAGAGGCATCCCAGTTGATAAAAAACTCTACGAAGCGCCACATATCGTCACCATCCATGACACGAAGCGCCGATACGAGCAGATGGGAATGAAAGCGGTCTGCCGCATGTATAGCCGTACTTGAAGCGTAAAGTCGCAGCAGGTCGACGGCCCGGCCGGAATCACCAGCCTGTATCTGACGCGTCACAAGCGTATCAAACGCTTCACGAATAATAGCCATACGCACTTCAGCAGAAGCTTTTACACGCTCAAGCAATTCCGGAAAACGATATGCATCGGATGAATCTATGACAAGTTCAAATGCGGCGGCAGCCAGAGAGTACCTGCGATCCGGGTCGACAATATCCTCGTCACGCAGTGTGCGTGGATTCCAGAGATCGAAAAACCGTGTGAAATTGAAGTCCGGATACTTGCGGGCGCCTCTTATGGCGAGCCTTAACATGAGCGAATGGATTCTTGAAGGCCTGGCAAGAGGTAAGGCGAGATAGTCAAAAAAAGCCTCACGCAGAGGTCTGGATACCATGTCGATCATAGCGACCCGCGCCCAACGGTACAGGATGACAGCATATATCTCCATAAGTTCCGGAGCAATACAGCTGTCAGCAACGAGCCGGCGTGCACGGATATAGGCTTCATATTCACGACCGTCGCGCGCCGATAACTGTTCGAGTTCGTGCAGTTCGTTATAACCGGGCAGAGTTGTCTGCCTGAGACGGGCATGACGTCGGCGTGATTCTTCAGCTCTATATCCCAGTGAGGAAAGAAGCTGGTCTATACGGTCAGATATTTCATGCATATATGCGGTCACTCCTGTCTCAATACATCGCTCTTCGATATCAATGTATACATCGACGAGAGCTCTCGCGGCGTCTTCATCGTACGGATCAGCGGCAACAGCATCCTCACCGAGCCGACGCGCTTCCTGCAGGCGCCCTTCACGAACGAGTGTTTCTATCCGTATAACCGGGGGGAGCATCTGTAATTCAGTATTTGGAATAATATAATCTTGAGAATCACGCATTCATCCCGTAATCATTGCGGGAGTCGGCCAGCAGGTCGCCGAATGTGGCTACAGTATCGGCTATGACGGGCGGGATCGGGTCGTTGGAGAGAGCCGTCTCAAGAGATGTTTCTCCGGAAAGGACAAGTACACCGAGAGCTCCGGCGTTGCGGGCTGTAGCAACATCGGTATAGATCCGGTCTCCGCACATTGCGACCTCATCGGGCTGTAGTCCCCTCTTTTCCATTATACAGCGTAACATGTCGGGGTTCGGCTTTCCGATCACGATATCGGGCCGACGGCCTGTGGCATGATATATGCACTCGGTCATCGAACCGCAGTCAACAAGAATCACCTCCCTGTCAGTCGGACATACACGGTCGGGGTTGGTTGCGATATATGGTATACCCTGTGATGCCCACCACGCGGCACGACATAGACGGGAATAAGTAAGAGTCATATCGAAAGCCACGACAAGAAGGTCGGGCCGGTCGGCCGGATCGTCGGCAGTCATTTCGAATCCGGCTTCCTCAAACTCTGCTATCATACTTGGTGTACCCATCACAAAGAGACGCCGCGCATTCCTGTGATGTATCTTTATATAATCAATAGCTGCGACCGCTGTCGTGTAGATCTCTTCCGGTGAGGCATCTATTCCGAGAGCCTTGAGCTTAGCAACATAGTCGCCGGTCGATCTGGTCGGATTGTTGGTAAGGAACGAGTAGGTTATTCCGAGGCTGTGCAACTGTTCGAGAAACGGTATGGTCCATGGAAACAGACGGGATCCGAGATATATCGTACCGTCCATATCAAGAGCCACGTGTTTTATACGGGAACAGGCATATGTCAGTTCTGCGGGGGTAAGAGGAGTCTTATACATGATATGATTTGTTAATTTATCGTCTACACCTGCAAATATACGCATAATATTCGACGAAACATAATAGCGAGCGTCGGCCTCAAGGCCGGTGCGCGGTGCCAAAGGCAATTATGTGAGTCAAATATACGGATAATATTCGATGAAATATAAGTCACATACTTGTCAATATGCATTTTCCTCGCCGCGGATGGCGTTGGAGACAGTTCGCACGATGATCTTCACATCAAGCATAAGACTCCAGTTCTCGATATACCATACGTCTTTCTCGACTCGCCCTTCCATCTGCCACAGTTCACTTGTAGCGCCACGGTAACCGGTAACCTGCGCCCAGCCCGTGATACCGGGCTTTATGACATGACGTAACATATATCGTTCGATGAGACGTGAATAGTCGGCGGTGTGCCTGACCATGTGCGGACGAGGCCCTACAAGAGACATTTCACCACGCAGTACATTAATCAGCTGAGGGAGTTCATCTATAGAAGTGCGCCGCAGGAAATCGCCTACACGTGTCTTACGCGGATCGTCGGCGGTAGCCTGAGACCGGTCGGCGTCGGCATTGACGCGCATGGTGCGGAACTTCAGACATGTAAACTCGTTACCACGGTAGCCCGTGCGACGCTGTCTGAATAAAACAGGCCCTGGGGACGATGCCTTGATAGCAATGGCCACCGGTATGAACACAAAGGGGCTGAAGATCATCGCAACCGAAGCCACAACGAGATCGAATGTACGTTTGACACCACGGTTGACCGGATTATCAAGAGGATTGTTGTGGGCGGCAAGAATAGGCAGCGTGCCGATAGTGGCGAGATGGAATGTACGTGCCACTGTATGTGACAGTGGCGGGACGTAGTAGAATGAAAGCATGCGTTCGTCGGCAAGCCTTACGACTGCCTGCATTGTATCCTCGTCACCGCCGTCATCAAGAGTATAGTATATCTCGTTCACCGGATGAGTATTGAGATATGCGTCAAGATTGTCAATGGTTCCGAGAAAACATCCGGATCCACTGTTCTCCGGAGGACACCGGTCGAAAAAACCGGCTATCCTGTAACCGTACCCGGGATCCTGCTGCAGAGCATCCGCCAGCCGGGCGGCAGTATCGCCATAACCTATGATAATGACATTGACATAGTTGCGTCCGCGACGTCTCAGGGCTTTCAGTGCCAGCCGCGTCACAATCCAGCTGAGAGGCAACATAACGGCAAAAGCCACATAGAACTCGGCATAATCCTCCCACGGCACATTATCGACCTCAAGAAATGCAATAATAGCGAAGAAGAATACAGCATGAAGCAGTACCATCTGCAACGATCTGACCACGAGGCGGTCCATGTGTATGGCGCGTTCACGTCTGAGCGGGAGCGCCATGCGTACCACAGCCATATAAGCAGCATTGGCAATGACCACGAGTGTGCGCAGGGTATGTCCCTCCAACGGTGCGTTAAGAAACAGCACAACAAGCATCACTGCATTGAGCACGACAAAGTCGGCAAGTAACAGGACGTACGGCACATATACTCCATAACGTCCCTTCGGAGGTGTGGTATTGCCGAACATCTTATCTTGCAGGTACTACAGGATTGATAGAACCATCCGGACCGATGGTCATACGGTCTATGCAGACCTCCCGGTGTATGCCCGGTGCGTTATCGAGATAATTCTCATTTATACGGTGGTATACGATACGCCAGTCTCCTGTAGCAGGAACACGTACGACCGAGTTGTGGGCTGTGCCATATATCTTCCTGTCCGGATCCTGCTGAAGGATGACCGGCTGTCTGGCTACGGTAATGGGACCGAGCGGCTTATCGGATGTTCCGTAGGCTACATGATAGTTCGGGGAACCGGTATCGTCGACCGACCACATGAAGTAGTAACGGCCATTGTCATAGAAGACATACGGTGCCTCACGGTAGGCCCATGTCCTGAGTGTGCCTCCTTCGGGAGTCATAACAGTGATTGTGGAATCGACGACCGATGTCATATCAGGTGTAAGCTCGGCTCCCGCCATGTATCCGTTTCCCCAGTACAGGTAACTCTTGCCGCTCAACGGGTCTGTGAACACATCGACATCTATCTGCTGTCCCTTGCCTGCCGGAGACTCGGTCACAATAGGATGACCGAGGTCCACAAACGGTCCGGTCGGATTGTCTGAAACCGCGACACCTATCTGCTTTCCTCCGCCTTTCACGGGATTACCGCTGAAATATAGAAAGTAGCGATACCTGCCGTCTATAACTTTCTCCTCGATAGCCGGTGCCCAGCAGTTACCATCAGCCCATCCGACCTGATCTGTGGCAAGGTCGAGAACAGTGCCCTCCGGAGTCCAGTGCGTGAGATCGGGTGATGAGTAGCATGTATAGTATGTCCCGCCCCATCCGGGAGTCCCATCGGTGGTGGAATACAGATAGTAACGTCCGTCACGGCGGGAATACATTATCTCAGGATCTGCATGGAAACCGGGAATGACAGGATTGACGTCAACATGTATGCCGTCGAGATCGGCAGAGGGCCAGCGTTCGAGCAGGCGGCGCATCTCATCGCGCGTAATTGCAACGACCGTGCCGTGGCGAGGCTTGAAGTTCATTGAAATATCACTGTCAATGATCCTGAAATCATTGAGGTCGGCTGACTCCGTAAACTGGTATTGACCTTTCATATAGACATCATACATAAGAATATATCTGTCTTCGCCGATGAGCTTGAATATACCGGATCCCTCGACACTCTCGGTTGTCTGCTGCTTATAGTCCGGATATTCGGTCCATTCTCCCGAGGTAAGACTGGGTGTGGTCGCCACTTTTATTCCGTTTCCGTGTCCCTCGGTCTTGTAAAACAGATGATACAGTCCGTCATGAAACACTATGTCTCCGTCAATACATGATCTGCCGTCGGAAGGAACGAACAGCGGTCTGTAATCACTCTCGAGATCGGTAAAATCTTCGTTAGCATAGGCGCAGTATATGATATCGGGTCCGTCACCATGTTTCATCGACCAGTATATCATGTACTTTCCGGCCTCATTATCATAAATAGTCTGCGGAGCCCAGACGCGTCTGAGATCCGCCTGGCCGGGATAACGTTTCTGTATGTTCACTACCGAGTGTTCCCAGTTTACAAGATCGCGACTCCTGAGAAGCACCATGGCACGATTGGAGTCCCATCCGTTGCCCGACACCATATCGGTTACGACCATATAGAATGTCTCGCCGTCGGCACCGCGCAATATGTGTGGATCACGCACACCTCCCGTTGATGATATGATCCTGGAATCGAGTACCGGCCTGTTGTCGTTGAGAGCTTTATAATGACATCCGTCGTTGGATACGGCAAAACGTATCTGCTCTCCATCCATGGAATTGCCGGTGAAATATGTGAACAGGTAGCCCGCATAGTCCTTGTCGTCGGGCTGTGCCGCACCTGCTGCCGGTGACGACAGAATAATGAATGCGGCGGCAATCAAAGTGAATAAGGTCTTCATGGTGTAGTGTGATATTATCGGTAAAGCTAATAAAAGTACCCGTATATTACAAGAGATCCATGTAATAAGTAAGTCGTGGAAATTAGTTTATATCAATATTGGAAGTTGATATGGATGAGATTCCGGCTTACGGCAAAGGCGCATAGCCATAGCTCTGTAACTGCGGAGTAAGACGGAATATCGCCATAGCAACAACAAGATTTGGTATAAACTAATATTCACGACTTACTTATATATCTGAACTTATCAGAAATCACCGAGACAGGCGTCAAGGGCTGCCGTGAGACCGGCGCGGTCAAGGTGCTGGCCTATGAACACGAGCTTGATCATACGGTCGCCATACTTCGGATCCCAGTCTCGTGCCAGGCCCGGTTCCCGTTCGATCATAGCGGCGAGTTCATTGGCAGGTGCGGTAGCATACCACAGTCCGGCCTCAGTAAGTTTTTTCTGAATACCGGCCTGCTCGAACAGGAACGACATGTCGGGCTGATGGGCGAAATACAGCACTCCTTTGGTACGTATTATATTTACCGGCCACTGAGTCGCCATGAAGCGGTCAAGCTTATGGATATCAAACGGTTGCCGGCGATAGTACACCATTGTCTGTATGCCGTATTCCTCGGCTTCACCCTCACCGTCATGATGGTGATGATGGCAATGACAATGCCCGTCATGACCTTCTATGCCACAGTTGTCATCATGGTGATGGTGATCATGGTCATGGTGGTGATGATGGTGTTCGTGATCTCTGGCCTCGGCCTCCTCTTCATCAGTAACAGGGCGTTCTATTTCGCGAACCCAGGTGGCCGATGTGGCGACATCCTCGTATTCAAACAGGCCGGTATTGATGATCCGGTCCATGTCGACCCCGGCATAGTCGCACTCTATTATCCGGGCTTTGGGCTGGATGGCACGTATTATACAGCGCATATGTTCGGCCTCTTCCCGGGAAACTTCGCTTATCTTGTTGAGAAGTATTATGTTGCAGAACTCGATCTGCTGTATGATCAGATTCTCGATATCATCCTCACCGATGCCCTTGCGAGAAAGGCGTGCTCCGCTATCGAACTCACTTTTCATCCTGAGAGCGTCGACAACGGTAACAATGCAGTCAAGATGCGGTATGGGCCATGCCAAAGCCCTGGCATCGAGCTGAGGTATGGAACATATGGTACGCGCGATAGGTTCAGGCTCACATATACCGCTGGCCTCGATAACGATATAGTCAAAAAGTTCCTGATGTGCTATGTCACCGATCTGCTCTACGAGGTCCATCTTCAGGGTACAGCATATGCAACCGTTGGAGAGTGCCACAAGATCGGTCCTGTCATCCTTCTGGCCGACAATGCCTCCTTTCTGAATAAGGGAGGCATCGATGTTTACCTCGCCTATGTCATTGACGATCACTGCGAACCTGATACCACGCTCGTTGGTAAGAATGCTGTTGAGAAGGGTTGTCTTTCCGCTGCCAAGATATCCTGTGAGCAACAGTACGGGTATATTTTTACGTTCCATATTCTATTTTTCGGTCATAAAGAATTTCCATAACGGGGCTGCCATAAGAGCCTGCTTCATCTCGTCACGCTCAAGCATGGCATAAAGCTGGTCACGCGTAAGAAGCCTGACGTCAATATCCTCGGTACGGTCAAGGTGCTGAGGCCCGGTATGCTCTACTCCACGGGCGACATAGCAGTATGTCAGGTTGTTGGAACTGGCCGGATTTCCACAGAGGACCGTGAGTAGTTCCCACTGTCCTCCGGTGTAGCCGGTCTCCTCGGACAGTTCCCGGCGCGCGGCCTCAATAGGTTCCTCACCTTCTTCCACACAACCGGCGCACAACTCGGTATAAACGTCACCGAGACCATGACGATACTGCTCGACCATGACGAAACGGCCGTCGGCAGTAATAGCGATCACATTGACCCATGCAGGGTATTCGAGCACATAATACTCGGGATACACCACACCATTGGGCAACTGCACACTGTCACGTCTTGCCACCAGCCATGGGCGACGCACGACATACTCGCTATCCAGTACTTTCCATTTCTCTTTCATAATGGCAAAATTACAAAAGTATCGTCAAACGGACAAAAAATTTCATGGTTCGTCAGCGGGTATGAGATTGTCAAGATACGGATATCTGATGTCATGGAGAAACAAAGCCTCACCGGGCATTGATGTTCCTGCGGCACAGCGGTCCCTCAGATCCACGACCTGACGGAACCGGTCAAGCGTCAGTTTATGCCGGCCCACATCAACGAGTGTCCCTACGATGGCACGCACCATATTGCGCAGAAACCGGTCGGCCGTGATCTCGAAGCACCAGCGTTGTGGAGACAGCTGTATCCATTCGGCCCGCCTGACATCGCAGATATTGGTCTTTGTGTCGGTATGCAGTTTGGCAAACGAGGTGAAATCGTCAACATGCAGAAGTATACCGGCAGCTTTATTCATTAGGTCGAAGTCGAGCGTCTCAGGAGCTTTCCACACGGTAGGATACAGGAACGGAGACTTGACTGTGACCACGTGATAATGATATGTACGCGATATGGCATCGAAGCGTGCATGGGCATCAGCCGGAACATCATGGATATGACTTACGGCTATATCCTTACCGACTATCGAGTTTACGGCCCGCAGGAGCGCATGCTTGTCGACTGGAGACACGGCATCAAAGTGCGCCAGCATCATGGATGCGTTTACGCCGGCATCGGTACGGCCGGCTCCCACAACCGTCGTAGGCCGACGCAGGGCGAGCCCGAGCGCACGCTCAAGCGTCGACTGCACCGACACGGCATCCGGCTGAGACTGCCAGCCGTGAAAGGGTGCTCCGCGATATGATAACTGCAGGAAGTATCGCAACTGTAGGATGAAGATTAAGGATTAAACTGTGATATTTGGGTCATACACCATATCAGTTGCGTTCAAGATAGGTGTATCCATAGAGTCCCGAGCGGTAGTTGCTCAGGAACTCACGCCCCTCCTCGGGTGTTATCCTGCCGGCTTTCATTGAACTTGTGACCCAGGTCTCGACATTCCGCACCAGACGTTTATGATTGAACTGGACATAGTCAAGAACTTCGGCTACCGTCTCACCGTCAATGATACGGTCGATTTCGTACCGGTCTTTATAAACATCGATATGAACGGCATTCGTGTCACCGAACAGGTTGTGCATGTCTCCGAGAATCTCCTGATACGCACCTACGAGAAAGACGCCGAGATAATAGGGTTCACCCGGTCTGACTGCGTGGACCGGCAACGCTGCCGAGGTTCCGTGATCGCTCACAAAGCTCGCTATCTTACCGTCACTGTCACATGTCATGTCCTGTATGGATGCCATGCGTGTGGGTTTCTCATCGAGACGTGACAGAGGGATGATCGGGAATACCTGATCTATGGCCCATGAATCGGGAAGCGACTGGAAGAGTGAGAAGTTACAGAAGTATTTATCGGGCAGAAGCTTGGCTATCTTACGCAGATCTTCCGGCGGATGCTTCATCGATGCGGCCATATCACCGACCTCACGTGCTATAGACCAGAACAGTTTCTCGACCATGGCACGCGTACGCAAATCGACAATACCGAGACTGAAAAGATCAAGGGCCTCCTCACGGATCTGGAGCGCATCATGCCAGCTCTCGAAGAGAGACGGCTGGCTCAGTTTGTCCCAGATCTCATAGAGTTCTCTGACAAGTTCATGAGCATCATCCGGTATCTCCTCTGTATCTTTCATAGACGGAAGCGATGTTGTCTCAAGAACTTCGAATACAAGCACCGAGTGATGGGCAGTCAGCGACCGGCCACTCTCGGTGATGATATTGGGCTGAGGCAAGTCATTTTTCTCACATGCGTCCACAAGAGAATATACGGCATCGTTGGCATACTCCTGGATAGAATAATTCATGGAACTCTCGCTCGATGAATTGCGTGTGCCGTCATAGTCGACGCCGAGACCTCCGCCTATGTCGACAAAACTTATGCTGAAACCCATCCGGGACAACTGGACATAAAACTGCATCGCCTCGCGCAGGGCGTTCTTGATACGACGTATCTTAGTCACCTGGCTGCCGATATGGAAATGGATGAGCCGGAGGCACTGTTTCATTCCACGTCGTTCCATAAAATCAAGAGCCTCAAGCAGTTCAGTCGAATTAAGGCCGAACTTCGACTGGTCGCCCCCGCTCTCCTCCCATTTTCCGGATCCCGAGGAAGACAGTTTGATACGTATACCCACATTGGGCTCAATACCTATCTTGAAAGCGATATCTGCGATCAGCCTCAGTTCGTTTAATTTCTCAACCACGAGGTAAATACGCCGGCCCATCTTCTGCGCCAGCAGTGCCAGCTCGATGTATGTGGCATCCTTATAACCGTTGCATATGATCAGAGCGTCTTCCTGTATATTGGTGGCAAGGACAGCATGCAGCTCCGGTTTGGATCCTGCCTCGAGGCCTATGTTGAATTTCTTGCCATGTGTGACGATCTCCTCGACAACAGGACGCATCTGGTTGACCTTGATCGGATAAATGAGAAAGTTATCTCCGGTAAAGTTATACTGCTCGGCAGCCTGATGAAAACAACGTGATATCTTCTCGACACGATTATCCAGAATATCCGGAAAACGCAACAGTACGGGAGCCGTGATATCTCTCACCTGCAGCTCGTCCATAACCTCCTTGAGATCTACCGATGCATATCCCTCCCGCGGGGTCACAGTAACATGTCCCTTGTCGTTGACAGAGAAGTACTGCCGGCCCCAGCCATTGATATTATACAGCTCTGCGCTGTCTTCGATACGCCATTTTCTCATTTATCAATCAGTATTAAATCTTGTTTTTAACCTATTAATTTATAACGTTGAAATGTTTTACTTTATAAGTACCCGACGGGAAAAATCACCCTGTACCACAATGTAGAGACCCGTGGCAAGCGGGACAACGGTTTCTCCCTGAGGCAGACTGCTGTCGAATCGCGTGATGCCGTCGACTCCATATACCCGGAATGGACTGATATCACCGTTTTTGTTTTCGATTATCAGCATGCCATCACGGCAATAAGCATCCCAGCTGTGATAGTATAACTCGTCAACTGCGCCTACGCCCGAGTAGTCGGTGATAGCGACATTATCGATCAGAACACGCTTGCCTGCAGTCTGCTGCAGTCTCATGTACTGCTGTCCGGCGACCCTGACGCTGACGGTATATTCTTTGTATGATGTCCCGTCGACAGTACATGTACCGGCATCATGCCAGTCGTCTCCGTCAGACGAATACTGAACTTTGACAGTGGCGTTCACATCAGTACCATATGGCCTGGCCATGAATGATACAGTTCCTATCCCTCCCGGTTTCGGAACGGACGTGGCGATCGAGCTGTTTGTGTTTTTTCCAAGACGACAGGCAAAGAAGCCTTCAAAAGCGTTTTCTTTGAAAACTCCGGCATTCACCATATACCATTCTCCAGCCTCACCGGTCCACGAGCCGTTATCATAACTGCCTTTGGCTTCGGTTTCAAATGTCTCGAAGAAACCGCCGGCACGGGTTATAGTGCCGCTGGCTTCGGCATCATCGCTCACATAGTCGCCGGCAACAGCCCGGATTGATGTCATATAGGAGCCGGGGGTATCGCCATACATGCGGAGATAAACGCGATCTTCGCTTTCGGCAAGCGTAATGGTCCGCGACCAGTCGGATTTGTCGGTCGACAGTTCGAACGGCTCGGTTACTGAAATCGTGATATCGCCGTCCACATTGTCAATATCGACAAGCAGTTCGGCCACGGCACTGGGTTCTCCGGCGGTCGTGCTGAATTCCAGCTCACCGTCAAACAGGAACTGTATCGAAGGGATCGGTGCGGCTGTTGTGACCTCTACGATATTTGAAGTCTCGCCACCATAAGAAAGCGTATAAGAATAGTCCGCACCCGACTCAAGGCCCGTAATATCAGCCCATTCATCTTCGGCCGGCACTCGTTCCGGATATCCGTCAACGGGTGTCCCGTTAAGATACAGCATGAGACTGTACATCGCTCCGTCACCATGTACATTGACCCAGCGTGCCGAGAATGATGTCTCGGTGATGTCTGCCGCCTCCAGAGCCGGAATGCCGGTAACAACACCGGCTGTCAGTGTCACGACAGTACTGCTCTGACCCGAGGTTATGGTCAGTGTGCCGGTGTAGTCACCTACAGCCTCGGCAAGGAACCGTATCTGTACGTTTGCACGTCCGCTGTTGATCATGTCGGCCGATATTGTTGCTGTACCGGCACTGAATCCTTGTCCTGTAACGGTAACCGCCGCCGGCCGGTCGAGGCCGGTGCCTCTGACAGGGACTGATACCGTGCGCTCGATTCCAGGCCCGGTGATCCCCACGTTTATATCCGAGCCTGACACCGGATAAGTTATCGCAGGAATAGATGTACCGCCCGGATGCCATCCTTCCGACTGGCTGTCGCCCCATATGTGCTCGGCGAGTTCAGGATGATCGATGAACGGATTGCGGTTGTGCTGAAAAGCATACACAGCATCATTGCGGTCTGTCTCTTTTTTGCTCACAGGATCCTGACGGTGCCATTTGAGCAACAGTTTCACCGCCCATGAACTGAACACCGGGTAACTGTTATTCGCAAGCATGTCTGAGTGCCATGTCGAGACACGGTCATTGTAGCATGCCGCCATATAGAAATAGGAACGTGCGAAATCGCCCTTGTACTCATCGACGGGTTCGAATACACGGCCCGAGTAACCGGAGAATGTACTTGTTCCCAGTTTTCCGAGAGCCTTCACATTGCCGTTGGACGGTAATGTGGTACCGCCGGAACACTCTCCGTAAGGAAAGTTACTGCGCTGTCCGTTGACCTTACCGTCGGTAGGATATATATGGAATGCGTCGCTCACCATCGGCGAACGGTCATCAAACCAGCTTTTGGGGAATGAGTGCTCGCGGTTGATACAGTCACCGATGTTTTTGTAGGTGCCGCAGTGCTGTTGTCCCACGCGCCATTCTTTAGTGGAATACATGTCCCACACCGTCCCGTTGTCACGGATATCGGATGTCTTATAGACGTTCCATAACCCGTCATAGGATACGGTCGTATGTTTGCCGACGGTTGCATAAAGAGCTTCAAGGAGAGCTTTCCCCGACTTACCCTCGCATTGCCGGTAATAACCGTCAGGTGCCTCGGCAAATGCCGGGAATAATGTGAGAACCGATAAAATAAACGATAATATATGTCTGTTCATGAATGGTTTATGACTATAGATCGTAAAATACAATTTTAACAGATTGACGTCTGACGGAACACGTATGATCATTCACTTATACCTGTCGGACTCCAGAGGTAAAGCCTGTCGGCCGGACGTATCTTGCCGGGGACTCTGATGGCCACGCTCTCCCCCTTGACAGCACGTTGCACGGGACCGTTGTCGCCGTGCATCTCCCCGATGGTAAGTATCATGGCTCCGGTGGTAGGACCGGTGATGACGATCTCGTCTCCCACATTCAGCTCGCCTGCTTCAAGCAGAAACTCTCCCACGCCAAGCTTAGAGAAATACCTGGTTCCTCTGGCGACATAACGTTTGACACGTGTTGCTGACGATCCGTATTTACCCGACCATTCACCCAGGCGCTGCCCCATGTAGTATCCGTTCCAGAAGCCACGGTTGAAGATCATCGAGAGGCGACGGTCCCAGTCGGACACCATGGCGGCATCATATGTACCGTCACACACGGCTTCGAGAGCCTCGCTATAGCAGCTCACTGCCACACTGACATACTCCGGACCACGTGCACGTCCCTCTATCTTGAATACAGACACACCCGCGTCAATCATACGGTCGAGGAAATGGATGGTCTTGAGATCCTTCGGCGACATGATGTATTTGTTCTCGACATTAAGCTCCTCACCGGTCTCGATGTCACGCACGGTATAGCCCCGACGGCATATCTGGGTACAGCTGCCGCGGTTGGCACTCGAGTTCATCTCATGAAGACTAAGATAACACTTGCCCGACACAGCCATACAGAGAGCACCGTGACAGAACATCTCGAGCCTGACAGGCTCGCCGCGCGGACCGCATATATTCTCTTCAACAATGGCGTCATGTATGGCCCTGACCTGATCCATATTGAGCTCACGTGCCAGAACCATCACATCGGCCCACTGCGAATAGAATCTCACCGCCTCGATATTGCTGATGTTGCACTGTGTCGAGATATGTACCTCGACACCGCGCTCGCGGGCATACATGATAGCCGCTATATCACTGGCTATGATAGCCGTAATACCGCTCTGAGCCACTGCGTCTATTATAGCGTGACACTTTTCCAGTTCATTATCGTATATGATGGTGTTGACCGTAAGATAAGTTCTTACTCCACGGCTGTTGCACAGGGCGGCTATCTCCCTGAGGTCATCAAGATTGAAATTAGCCGACGAGCGAGCCCTCATATTCAGCCCCTCGACACCGAAATATATGGCATCAGCCCCGGCGTTGATCGCAGCATGAAGTGATTCATAACTGCCTACCGGAGCCATAAGTTCAAACATCTTCCTATCTCTGTTATCCATAATATCGCATGAAAACATTGCAAAGTTAATCATAAAGTTTTGTACATTTGCATCACTAACCCAATAAACTGAAACACTATGAAAAAATATATAGAATGACTATGGAAATGTTGTTTGCCCTGGTCATTGTCACTTCCATAATCATAATTGTGGTTGTACGAAAAAAGTATAAAAAGCACCGTGCCGAAAAAAAATTCGATGAACGCGTCGAGTATCTGACAGATCGGTATGGCCATATCTCGCAATGCATTCCATATCTCTCCATTCCCGATTCGGTATTCGTATTTGAAGAGACTCAATATCTGGTGGTAGGATACGTGGCGTGCAAGTTTGATCTGATACGGGATGTCAGACTGGATGTGATATCACAAGGCAATTCCGGAGCAATACGGGATATTGTGGTTGGCGGAATGCTGTTGGGAACCATCGGAGCGCTGGCCGCAGCCAATAATGCACGTGATGACGACGCATGCGAGTATGTTGTCACAATATTCATCGACAGCCTGTCTGATCCAGTAATAAGTTATCAGACCGATGATTACAACATAGCCAACAGATTACTGGGAATCATAAGGGTGATCATCGACCGCAATAAAAGCCGGTTGCAATCGCAACAATAAAATGCTTTAATAAAAACATCATCATAAAATATGAAAAAAAGTCAGTTATATACCCGTACCGGTGATCAGGGCACAACATCTCTCGTAGGAGGCAAACGTATATCCAAGGCCTCAGACCGCCTGGAATCATACGGCACTGTCGACGAGCTGAACGCCTGGATAGGCGTAATCGCCTCACATCCCGATATGCCCCGGACACAGGTCCCCACCCTGCTATACATACAGCATAAACTGTTTGATCTCGGAGCCTACCTCGCCACCCCGTCCGACAATCAGACCGAGATATCCCAGCCGCTGTCTCTCGGCCACCAGACCCTGTCGCGTATCGAACACGAGATCGACATTCTTGACAACGAGACCCCGGCAGCCAACCGTTTCGTACTCCCGGGCGGCAATCATCTGTCCGCCCTCACCCACGTGGCACGCACGGTGTGCCGCCGAGCCGAAAGACGCATCATCACGCTCACACAGACCGGTGAGCATGTCGATCCGTGCGTAATACGCTTTGTCAACCGGCTAAGCGATTACCTGTTTATACTCTCCCGACACATAAATCACAGCAACGGATGCGCCGAAGTGTATTGGGACAAAGAGATTTAAGAAAAAATATTCCTACAAGTCCAATAAAAAAGAATATAATGCGTTTAAGATAAGAGAATAATAATTACCTTTGCACACATTTTCAAAAAATACTTACAACTATGTATTGGACACTTGAATTAGCATCAAAGCTCGAAGACGCACCATGGCCTGCAACCAAGGAAGAACTTATAGACTACGCCATGCGCTCAGGCGCCCCACTCGAAGTAATCGAGAATCTTCAGGAGATCGAAGACGAGGGCGAGACCTACGAGTGCATAGAAGACATCTGGCCAGACTACCCCTCCAAAGAAGACTTCTTCTTCAACGAGGAGGAATACTAAGGGGTTAAATTCGTATAAATAACTTATAACCAATGGTCAAACAACACAATAGTTTGTTTGGCCATTGGTGTTTTATAGCCCTGAACGGTGTAGTTTATTTGGCTAAAATCCGATTTTTTGGAGGAAATTACGGATTTGTTTGTATATAATTCATGCCTGTTGGCCAGTTGAGGGAATATCGGAAAATTACAAAAAACTTGATTTGGCTTTTGGTTTACTCACGCGAAGGGAATAGGTATTGGTACATAAATTTCTGAAACGTTTTCTCTATAACGCCTTTTCTGGAACTCGGCACTTGTCTACATGAACTCGACAACTTTCAACGTCTGGAATCAATGCCAGAAGTTGAAAGCTGTGCATTTATATTTTCTAAGTAGATGTTGAAAATTAGTTTATATCAGATTTTTTTCGTATCTTTGTGTAAA
>CAJUBL010000036.1 GCA_910584665.1 uncultured Muribaculaceae bacterium
CGGCGTGTGTTTTCCCCGCCGGTTCGCCGTGGTGGCATAAGGGACTCTGTTATGAGGATACGACTTTCATGTCACGTACTTGTGTACAGTATAAGGAGGACGGTACATTGCAGCCTATCTACGAGGACAATAAAAAGGTAGCGGCATTTCTCAATCCCGCACGTCAGGATAACCGTGACTTTGCGATGGGAATCCTTACCGAGATCATGCATAAATATGACATTGACGGTCTTGCTCTCGACTACTGCCGTTATCCCGATACAGAGAGTGACTTTTCGCCTGAAACAAAAGCTCTCTTTGAGGAGTATCTCGGCGAGACGGTAGAGAACTTCCCTGAGGATATCTTTACCTACCAGACCAATCCGGGTACCAGCGACAGCATCAGGGCCGCCGGCAAGTACTACAAGCAGTGGTGGGCATGGCGTGCCAATGTAATCTCCAGCTTTATCAAGCAGGTGAGCGACTCTCTCAAGGCCATTCGTCCCGATGCCGAACTTGACTACTGGGCGGCATCATGGATTCACGCCCTGCAGGGCCACGGACAGAACTGGGCCAGTCCCAGGAGCGACTGGGTCAAGGCTTACCCCGAGTATGGCAGTGACGAGTACAAAGCGGCCGGTTTTGCCCCTTATCTTGACAATTTTATCGTAGGAACCTATCTGGAGCGTGTTTACGGTCCTGACGACAACGAGTCGGTTGAGTACGGTCTCACACGCGCCGATACATTGCTGCACGGTGACTGCAACCTTGTCGGTTCCATCTATGCTATCAACCACAACACCGATATGAATAACCCGCAGAACATTTATAATGCCGTCACATGTTGCCTTGACAAGACCGGATCGGTGATGGTGTTTGACGTGGTACAGGTTATCGAACTTGACCAGTGGTCCACAATAAAGAAAGCTTTCGACGACTACAGTGAGAGGAACCGGTAAACAATAAATATATCAGCCGGTGAAGACCGGTTTTACAGGATATATCATACTAAACTTTAATCAATTATCGCATGAAGAAACTTTTTTCATTGCATCTTAGGCTTTTGGGCCTGATGATGTGTTTCTGTACCGCATTGTGGGCATCGGCCCAGGGCAATACGGTGACAGGAACTGTGATTGACGAGAACGGCGAGCCCATGATGGGTGCGACAGTATCGGTACAGGGTCAGGCCGGACTTGCCACGGCTACCGACCTTGACGGACAGTTCTCGCTGACGTTACCGAAATCAGAGGCAACGCTTGCAATTACCTTTATAGGGTATAAGGAGACGTTGCAAAAAGTAACGGGGGGGGGTAGCTATACTATCAAAATGCAACCTGACGAGAATATTCTCGACGAGGTTGTTGTCGTAGGTTACGGCGTCCAGAAAAAAATAACCATGACCGGATCGGTATCGGCTGTCGGATCAAAGGATCTGATGAAGGCACCGATGCAGAACGTATCCAACATGCTGACCGGTAAGATTTCCGGTATGTCGTCAATACAGTCAAACGGTCAGCCCGGAGCCGATGGCGCCGCAATCTATGTGCGTGGTGTTAACGGATTCGGAGCCCAGTCGCCTCTGGTACTTGTTGATGGTATTGAGCGAGATATGAATATGGTAAATCCAGGTGATATAGAGTCGGTATCAGTGCTTAAGGATGCTGCCGCCTCTATTTATGGTATCAAGGGTTCAAACGGCGTAATCCTTATAACCACCAAGTCGGGTGAGGGCAAGACATCGATTAATTATAATATGTCATTGTCGGCTGTGCGTAACACCGCTTTCCCTGAGTTTCTCAATGCTTCAGAGTTCATGTATTACAAGAATAAAGCTTTGATCATGGATGGACTTGAGCCATTGTTTTCAGCAGATATTCAGCAAAAGGTTTTTGCCAATGATCCGGATAGCCCGTGGGGTGAGACAGACTGGTTTGATGAAATTTTCCGTACCGGTTTCACTCAGCAACACAACGTCTCAGCTTCCGGATCGACCGAACGGGTGAAATATTTCACATCGTTGGGCTATATGTCACAGGACGGTACAATTAAGAAAACCAGTTTTGAGCGTTTCAATGCACGTACAAATCTTGAAATTAAGGTAGCCAGGAACCTTACTTTTTCTACACAGCTGTCAGGTGTGAAAACCCAGCAGGAGGCGCCGAGCAGTGCGGCCTTTGGCAAACAATATGAAATCAACCCTGTGCGTCAGGCCGCCAATACCGCTCCAATCATCAAGAAAGAGTGGAATGGCTATAAACTTGCATGGAAAGAAGGTAACGCAATCAATGTCAATCCGCTTGCCGCCCTTGAAAATGATGGATTTTACAAACGTGACAATTGGATTTTCAATTCATCCTACAAGCTTGAGTATGACTTGTCAGACCTGTGGGAACCCTTGAAGGGACTGAAGGTTTCGGGATTTTTTGCCTACGACTTTACCCACACAGCATCGCGCGAGTTTACTAAAGGCTATGAATTGCTGGCTTTTGACAATTATAACCTTGAGTCGAAAGTCGAGCAGTCATATGGTATAGGAAAAGAAGCATCGTTCCAGCGATATGCCAATACATCATGGCGATGGATGCTTCGTCCCGCTATAAATTATAATCGTGATTTTGGCAAGCACTCGGTCAATTTCCTTCTTCTGTATGAAAAGACCAAGGCTTACAGTGACATGCTCTATGCGGCAGGACGCGGTTATCTTGCTACCGACCCTGTAGACATCAACCTTGCTCCGGAGCGTACCGAGAATGTCCCCCTGCAACAAGGTAACTATCAGCACACAGGCATGCAATCATACGTAGGTCGTATCAATTATGCTTATGACAACAAATACTTGTTTGAATTTGCGATGCGTCGTGACGGTTCATATATTTTTGCACCGGAGAATCGATGGGCCAATTTCCCTTCAGTCTCGGTCGGATGGGTCGCATCACGTGAGAAATTCCTTGAAGACATACAGTGGATCGAAATGCTGAAACTTCGTGCAAGCTATGGCGAGAGCGGATCGGACAATATGGATCCGTTCCTTTACAATCTGACCTATGCGATGGCAACAAACAGTTATGTTATCAATGGGGCGGCTATGGCACAGTATTATTTAAGCAATTCCTATGCGTTCAGGGATTTCACTTGGGCTCATGATAAAACTTTCAACTTTGGTGTTGACTTCTCGTTGTTCCGCAGTAAATTATCAGGTGAGATCGATGTGTTTTACAAGAAAACAACCGATATTCTTGAAGGGACCGGCGGCGCTTATCCCCCGTCTCTTGCAGGATATTTCCCGTCATGGGCAAATAGCGGCGCTGCCGATAACCGGGGTGTTGAAATCACATTGAACCATCAGCTTGCTGTTACCAAGGACTTCAACTATCGTGTAAGAGGCTCGTTTTCATTTGCCCGTAATAAGGTATTGAAAAAGAAAGTGAGTGACAGCTATCCGAATTATCGTGGTCAGCTTGGTTCCCCGGCTTATGCACGTTACGGTTTCAAGACGGCCGGTTTGTTCCAGACACAGGAGGAAATAGATAATTATCCTATCGCACCGTCAGGCGAGACCCGTCTTGGTGACATCAAGTATGTCGATGTTAATGGCGATGGTATCATATCGTCGGCCCATGACTATGTGAAGATCGGTTACGGAATGATACCTGAGATTAACTTCTCGTTTAACATCGATCTGAATTATAAAGATTTCTATCTTACAACACTATGGCAGGGTGTTACACATTGTGACTACCAGCTGCAGGGTGTATATGACAATGGCGTTACAGCTTCTACCGTTTACACAAGTGCATTCGGCACAGGTAATTCACCGAAATATCTGATAGAGGAGGCTTGGACCCCCGAGAATCCTGATGCGAAATATCCCCGATTGTCGACAATACCGAATGGAAATAATGCATGGGTATCAGACTGGTGGACAATTAACGGCGAATACCTGCGTCTCAAGAACATCCAGCTTGGATACAACATCCCGGCCAATGTTCTTCGCAAGACACCGTTCTCATCGGTCAATGTTTATGTGGCAGGTTCGAATGTTTTGACTTTCAGCCACTTCAAGTATGTTGACCCTGAGAGTCCTTCGGTATCGAACGGTTTCTATCCACAACAGGCTACCTATACATTCGGTCTTAATGTCGCATTCTAACAAGTGAAATGATGAGAAAAAATTATTATATAAATATATTTGCCGCCTTGGTTTTGTGTGCATCTATATCATCATGTGAGGATGTTATTGATGTAGAGAAAGAAACTGAGATTTCAGACCAGGCCATTTGGAGTTCAGTAGAGGCTGCCGATGCATATATCACGGCTTCATATAAAATTTTTACCGATGACACCCAGCTTAAAGGTTGTCGCAACCGTTTCTGGGATAGTTTTTCTGATCTGACAAAGTCATCATCATGGGATCAATACGGGCATCCATATAATTCATTCCTTCTGCAAGGGCTTAATACCGGTGATAATGGAGCCGGGGCATTTGAGTGCTGGACCAGTCAGTATGCACGTATACGTACTGCCAATCTGTGTCTGAAATCATTACGTGAACGTGGTCAGAAATTCGGACAGGAATTTGTGACACTGCGTGAGGCCGAGATACGTCTGTGCAGAGCTTACAGCTATTTTATGCTTGCCCGAGTATATGGCGGTGTATTGTTGCGTACCGAGAGTTCCGGTATAAACGGAGGCCTTAGTGATGGTAAATATCCTGAGGATGTGACGATGGCCCGTTCAAGCGAAGCCGATACTTACGAGTACATTCTCAATGAGCTGAAATTTGCGGCCGAAAATCTTCCCGATAAAAACTCGACATCGTGGCCAAGAGGGCGTGCAACAAAAGCTTTCGCTTATGGTATGATCTCTCGCGTTGCATTATTTGCCCAGAAATGGGAGATAGCAGCCGAGGCGGCTGAGGCAGTGGCCAAATGTCCGGGGGTTCAGCTGGATAACGATTTCAATAATGTAGTTTCTGAAAAATCAGTCTCTTCGCCCGAGATATTGTTCGCTATCGAATATATTAAAGGTAACACCTCCTTGTTCCACTTGTGGGACAACAGTGTAAGCCCCCTCGGTGATTCTGAGATCAATAAAGGTGGAGCATATGCCGAGCATCAGCCCACAGCCGAACTTGCCGACCTGTATGAATGGAAAGACGGTACTCCCTTTAGCTGGGATAACTGGAGCGATGGTCATCCCGACCCATTCTCGGACCGTGAACCTCGTTTCCAGGCTACAATTCTCTATAACGGAGCCAAATGGCGTGATCGTAACATAGAATGCTGGGCTGATTATAAAAATGATGAAGGAGAGACTATATCATCGGCCGATGGTTTTGCCGAGTTCAGGAAAACCGGTTCAACCGGAGGCAAGACATGTACCGGTTACTTCCTGCGCAAGTTCCTGCAGGAGAGCAATACCAAGTTTGTCGAGTCGCTTGACAAGAGTATCACTCCCGATATAGTTATGCGTTATGCCGAGATTCTGCTCAATGAGGCCGAGGCGTATACCCGGATGGATCTTGTAGCAAACCGCGAGAAGGTTAAAAATTGTATAAATGCGATTCGTGCCCGTGTGCAGCTCCCAGAGCTTCCTATCACCGCATTTAGTGATGTTGAGTCTGCAATGAAGATAATACGTGACGAGCGTGCCAAGGAGCTTGTAGCCGAAGGATTTCGTTTTTGGGATCTGCGTCGTTGGGGACTTGCCGAGTCGGTTATCGGAGGTCAGATGGCACACGGTGTGAAGATTATTAATGATGGAGCCGGCAACTTTACCTATGAGAAAATATCATGTGATGCCGGTGAAACACGTGTTTATCCCGCCCGTTACAAGTATTTTTCAATCCCGTTGAACGAGCGTTCCAACAATCCGCTGTGCATTAATAACCCCGGTTGGTAATCATATAAATAATTGGAAAATATGAATTTGCTTAAATATAATATATTATCATTGTTTGTAATCCTGATGTCATTAGGACTGAACGGATGCAGCGAGGCTGATCCTGAATTTGTTCACACCGATAATCTGATATCTGAGATGGTGTGTATGTCGGGCCGTACCAGTGATGCTCCCACATTGACAGGTACAATATATGAGTATGATAAAAACGGAGAACTCCTTGAGCCAGGATTCACGTTTGCCGATACTGAGGGAGGCTCGGGAGTAATAACTTTTGTAGTACCGGCTGCAGACCGAAAAAAATTCGATCTTACCAGTGTGTATCTGCGTGCTACCCTTACATGGGATGAGGTTATCACTCCATCGCTTACATATTCGCGTCATAATATTCTTGTTGACGATGAGCATCCCGACGGTTTGGTTATTGCCGTGAAATCGGGAATAGGCACTGTGCGTAAATATCGCATTATGGGTATCTATGAGTAATCCAATTATTTTAAAAGAAATTATCTTATGAAACTGAATAAATTGTTCATTACAGCATGTGCGGTTGCCATTGGCTTTGGCTTCACGTCGTGTAGCGATGACATGTTTACCAGAGATGGGCAGGAAGCATTCATTCTTGGCTCCAACGACAAGGACTGCTTTAAGGTAACAGGTAAGTCCGGTACTGTGTGGAAGTCACGTATGGATGGTAATACAATATATATACAGGTGAGCCCGACTATCGATCCGAGTGTTGAACTTGATGGAGTTGTCGCAACGTTCTTTTTATCAAAAGGCGCGTCAGTTACTCCCGAACCGTCCATACCCCAGAATTTCGCTCAGGAGGGGGGCGTGCAGTATACTGTGACATCAGAGGACGGCAAAACAAGCCGTATCTATACTGTCACACATGCACTGACCGATATTATTGAATTCGGCAAGGGATTTACCAATGGTATCAAGCAGAATGAAATGAAATTCGATCAGTTGGGTTATCCTGGCACTCAGGGAGATTATAGTTTCTCTGACGGACGTATGTATGGTGATCTTAACGGTTATGTAGCATATTGCGGTCACGATCATATCGTTCTGATGGCGGCTCAGTATTCAAATCCTCAGTTCGGTGACGCGTCATTGAATGTCGTCAACAGGGATCTGGCATTTAAGGTGTTCAATGCTTCCGATTTTTCACAGGCCGGCAACCTGAATATAGGCTCGCTGGATATAAAGTCAATACGTGCCATAACGTCAGACTGGAACGGCACTCTTGTAGCTGTCGTCAACAATGGTACTTCGGGCGATCTGTATTATTGGACGTCATATTCTGATGCACCTAAACTATTGGCTCATATTAATGAGAATATTTGTCCTGCGATCGATGGCTCAAGCTATTTACAGGCCGCCGGTGATATCACATCAAATGTCACATTCACATGCAATGGTCAGCGTAACGCGACAGGTGATCATTATATGATTCATCTTGAAAACGGCCAGGTCGTTTCGACCGAACTTCTGTCGACCGGTTATCCGAGTAATGACAGCAATGGTTTTCAGATGATTTCCCCCCTGAAATCGGAGGCCAGATCGAGCTATGTAATGGGTGACGTTGAAGGTAACGGTAACTTTGCGCTTAAGGTGTACGCCAATACATTCAGCGGTAAAACCAAGGTAATTATGCCTAATGTGCTTCAGAATGACTGGCAGACATGGTGGGTTGGTACAGGATCAAATCTTTCACGAACCGGTGCCCGTCGCCCTTACGTGTCGGCTATGTATATCAATGGCAAATATTATTCTTCATTAATGCTTGGCACCGGTTGGTGGTGGCATAATGATATTGCTGAGATAGATGACCTCCATACACGTGTAACCGGCACGTCGGTGGCTTATTCTGTTAACTGCGCATGGAGTTTTGGCGGTTCGTGTGACTGGTACTGGGATCCTGAAATAAGTGAGGCATATTGGGTGGGGTATACCGACCGTTATGGAATGTTCTCGGTTCGTCTTACCTGCTACGAATAATCTGTAAAAAGATTCTCTCATATTTTTAATAATCTAAATTGATAGATATGAATATAAAAAAATATTTTTTGGGTTTTGCCGTAGCTGTTGTCTCATTGTCGGCTTGTAGCGACGATGATAGTTTTGACCCCTATGCACAGGCTCCGGAACCACCTGTTCCAAATGTTGTTCCCGAGCCTCCCACAATCAAACCGAAGGCTATGTGGATCGATGCTCATGCCAATTTTTCCCGTCTGTCAACAAAGGCAGGTATAGATGCTGAGCTTAAGAAAATCAAGGACTATGGCATGAATATGATATACCTTGATGTAAAGCCCGGTAACGGCTATGCTCTTTATAAAAGTGATATACTGCCTTATTGTAATACATTTGGTACGGAAACTGTCACACGTGACTATGATGATTATCTCGGTTACTTCCTTGAGAAGTGTGAGGAGTTGGAAATCGATGTGGTCGCCTCTATAGTCGCTACCGGATTCGGTCATCACTCGGGTGATGTAAAACAGGGTTATGTATATGATCATTGGGATCAGTGGGGCAATAAGTGTCAGGTGCGTTCTGATTCATCGGAACCAGGTAAGACTGTAAGTATTGCTGATGATCCTGATCAGCCGATTGTCATGCTGACTCCACGTTCTCCCGAAGTGCAGAGTCTTGTGCTGAATATCGTTGATGAACTTGTAACCAGATATCCTAAACTTAAAGGTATAAGTCTTGACTACCTGCGTTATTGCAATAATGATGGCGGATGGTATGGTATGGGAGATATTGATCTCAACGGTTATGCCGAATATTGGAGCGAAAGTAAACCGAAGCCATTGGAAATTGTTACTGAGACAGGAGGTATAGGTCCTAAATATGCAAAATGGATCGAATACCGTTCGGCTACTGTAAGATCTCTGCTGTCGGGCATTCGTTCAACGGTCAAGATGATCAATCCCGATTGTGAGATACATCTTTGGGCATCGGCTCAGTGGAGCTCGCGATATGCGATAGGTCAGAACTGGGCAAGTAATAAATATAAACCGACAGGCGGACAGTACACCGATACTTACAATCAGACCGGTTTCGCCGACCTGCTTGATGTTTTTGTAACCGGCGCGTATGCTGAAAAGGTATGGAAATCAGAAGATCCGTCGACAGAGTGGACTGTCGAGAACTTTGTTACAACATGGAATAAATATATCATGGACGATTGCAAGTGCTACGGCTCTATTGCAGCATATGCTCTTGATGAGCAGAAAAACTCTGACGCTACATATCTGTGCCTTCGTAACACCGACGGTTATATGACTTTTGAACTATCTCACGTAAATTCGCGGAACCTTTGGAATTCAACTCAGGAGGGTATTAACCGATATGAGAATCCAGGCTCATACGAGGAAGAGGAATTGTATTGAGAACTAATAATTGAATTTCACCCGCGTCACATTGCTATATGTGTGGCGCGGGTGAAGTTTTTTATTTTGTTTTATTTAATTATTTTATTAACTTTGAACGTGATTTGAAATCTTTGAATTAAACCATTTTTTATTTTCATAATGAGGAAGTTATTTTTGTTTTTCGGAGTAGTTTCTTTTGCTGCGATATCAATGTCGGCCAAGGAATATTCCGTGGTATCGCCCGACGGTCAGATCCGTATTACTGTCGATGCCGGTAAGACTTTGACCTGGAGTGTCGAACATCGTGGAGAGCAGGTTGTGGAGCCGAGTGAGATGGCCCTTGATATCGAGGGAATGAAGGTGCGGCCCGGTGTGAATCCCAAAGTGAAGAAAGTGTCACGTAAGTCGGTCGACAATGTGTTGCATCCTGTTGTCCCTACCAAATTCAGTGAGATACAGGACCGGTATAATGAGATGACCCTGCGTATGGCAGGCGACTACTCGGTCGAATTCCGCGCATATGACAATGGCGCCGCATATCGTTTTGTCATGAACCGTCCGGGTAAAATGACTGTCAGCAATGAGACCGTGGAATTCAATATGCCTGACGGGACGCGTACATTCTGGCCCACGTCCCAGCCGATGCGTCACAACTATATGTCGTCGCAGGAATCAATATTTACCGGTATGCCCGTCGATTCTGTAAATGCGGATATGACCGGATATCTTCCCATCTATACTCAGTCGCCCAAGGGTACGCGTGTGGTCATAACCGAGGCTGATGTAGATGACTATTCAAACCTGTTCCTGCAGGGAACCTCAACGGGCCGGCTGCATGGTGTTTTTCCTAAGGTTATAAAGGAAAAGCGCATGAAGAGACCCGACGAGGGGTGGGGCAGTGACCGTACTGAAATCGTGCTTGAACTGGAACCTTATATGGCTGTGACCGGGGCTTCGCGTACGCTTCCATGGCGTGTCGCCATGATCAGCCCCGATGATGCCGGTCTGCTCGAAAATACGCTGGTGTGGCAGCTTGCCAAACCATCGGTGCTCGATGATACATCGTGGATCAGACCGGGGCTTATCTCGTGGGACTGGTGGTCTGGTGTCAATGTATATAGCGTTGACTTCGAGGCAGGTATCAATAATGATACATACAGGTATTTTATTGATTTCGCCGCTAAGAACGGTATCGGTTATATTCTTATCGACGAGGGCTGGTCGGCAAGTACCTCTGATATACAGCATTATAAGAAAGATGTTGACATTGAGGAACTTGTGGCCTATGGTAAGGAGCGTGGCGTAGGCATATTCATATGGGCGTTATGGAATCCTCTGGAGAAAAATCTTGAAGGAATTCTCGACACTTATGAAAAATGGGGTGTAAAGGGTATAAAGATCGATTTTATGGATCGTTCGGATCAGGAGATGGTCAATTTTTATGAGAACGTGGCACGTGAGGCTGCGAAACGTCACCTTATGGTTGATTTCCATGGAGCATATAAACCGTCGGGACTGCACCGCAAATACCCTAATGTACTGACGTTTGAGGGTGTATTCGGGAATGAGAACAATAAGTGGGGTGAAGGTCATGTTACACCGGCTCACACTATTATGCTTCCATTCATACGTAATCTTGCCGGACCCATGGATTATACCCCCGGAGCGGTAAAAAATGCCACACGTGAAGATTATTACAGCATGGGCGCTCACCCCATGAGTCTGGGTACACGTGCCCATGAGGCAGCTCTGTTTGTAGTTTATGAGAGCCCGTTGCAGATGATATGTGACTCACCGTCAAACTATAACAGTGCCCCGGATTATCTTAAGCTACTTTCAGGCATGCCTGTGGTGTGGGATGAGACAGTGGGTATTGATGCGCTCATGGGGCAGTATCTTGTGATGGCCCGTCGGTCGGGCGACAAATGGTATATAGCCGCTCTGACCGACTGGACTCCTCGCGACATGGAGGTAAAACTTGACTTCCTGCCACAGGGTAAATGGTCAATGGAGACATTTGCCGACGGTGTGAACGCACATCGTGAGGCTACCGACACAAGGATCGGACATCAGACAGTTTCAACCGGCGACAGCATAAAGTTCCACATGGCCCCCGGGGGCGGATGGGTGGCTGTCCTGACTCCTGTTGAATAAAAGGGTATGGTACGATGAAAAAGTATCTGTTGTCAATTCTTGGTGCCACCTGTATTTTCACGGGATCGGCACTGGATATGGTCCGGTTGCAGGGTCGGGTGATGTCAGACGGAAAGCCGCTGGCCGGCGTTCCCGTCACGGACGGTACACAGGTGGTCGTCACCGACTCGAAGGGACGGTATAAAATGAATTCGGCTTCCGATGTCGAATTCGTATATCTGACTTTGCCTGACGGGTATGAGATACCCGTGGCCGATGGTGTTCCGGTGATATACGGTCGTGTTACACCTGATGATAAGGGTAACTTCAGGCATGACTTTGAGTTGAAGCGTTCAGAAAGGGATATGACAAAGCATGTGCTGTTTGTCATGGCCGATCCTCAGGTATATTTTGATCCGAATATGTCCGAGGTTGAGAAAGCCGCTCTTGAGATGAAGCAGTCGATGACTGACGATTATAAGGGCCTTGAGGCCGTAGGTATTGTTGTGGGTGATATCGTCGGTAATATCAAAGAAGGTGAGCATTTCTTCCCATGGATGATCCGGGAGATTGCAAAGTGTGACTTCCCGTACTTCTACGTCTGCGGCAATCATGATATCGAGATGTCGGCTCCGACCAACGAGCAGAGCCGCGGGTCGTTCCACCGTTACTTCGGTCCAACCTATTACTCGTTCAACCGCGGCAAAGTTCACTATATAGTTCTTGACGATGTCTACTGGATGGGACGCTATTATACCGGCTATCTCACACAGAAGCAGCTTGACTGGCTCGCACAGGATCTGGCTCTTGTTCCTGAAGGTTCGACCGTGATAGTGTCGATGCATATTCCCTGTTACTCGCGTGGTGCCCGTCACCAGCAGTGGGGTAAAGAGGAGTCAAACAAGGTGCTTGGCAACCGCCAGGCTCTTTTCAGGATGCTTAAGCCTTACCGGGCACATATAATGTCCGGACATGAGCATTACAATGAGAATTACATTCTGAGTGACCGTCTCTACGAGCATTGCCATGCGCCGCTGTCGACTCTCTTCTGGTGCGCTCCGTGGGCTATGGACGGTACTCCGGGGGGATATGCTGTCTATGAAATTGACGGTGACGATATTGACTGGTATTACAAGAGTGTAGGGCGTGACAGGAACTATCAGTTTGAAGTCTATCCCCGCGGCCGTTCACGTGAACACCCGGAGGCGGTTGTAGCCAATATCTGGAATGTCGACTCGTCATGGAAGGTGGAATGGCTCGAGGACGGAGTGCTCAGGGGCAATATGACGCGATACACAGGCTATGACCCGAATATATGGGAGGATGTCAGCGCTCATGGTAAGGACTATGCATTTCCCTATGTGGGATCCGATATAACAGAACACATGTTTTACTGTGTTCCCGACAGTGAGACATCGGTCATAACCGTTCGCGCTACCGATCACAACGGTAACGTATACACTTCTTCTATTGACCAGTCAGCTGTTTCAAATACTAAATAAATATAAAGGCATGAAATTCAATTATATGTTTTCTGCTGTTATGGTCGGCCTGCTTACGGCCTGCGGTAGCGGCATCACAGAGGTGAAATCCCCCGATGGTGAAATTAGGTTCAGAATCGACAACACTTCGGCCGGGCTTACGTATAGTGTAAGCGACAACGGGACTGTAGTTGTCTCTCCATCGCAGATGGGCTTTGTATTACAGGGAGGCGAGATGCTCGACAGGTTTGATATCAGATCGATGTCAGCTTCGTCTCATGACGAGACATGGGAGACCGTGTGGGGCGAGAGCCGCTTTGTGAGGGATAATTATAACCAGCTCACAGTTGAGATGAGTCAGCACGGCGGTGACCTGCTTGTCAATCTCGAGGTGAGAGTCTTTGACGACGGATTCGGATACCGTTATGTGTTTCCCGATCAGCAGCGGGATTCGCTGGTGATCATGCAGGAACTTACTCAGTTCACGTTGCCGGCTGACGCCGAGGCATGGGCTATGCCGGCCGATGATCCTTATCTTGAAGGATACTTTACGAAGACTCCGGTCAGCGAGCTTGATACGGTGCGTACACCGCTTACGATCGAACTGCCCGGCAAGTATCTGTCTATCCATGAAGCCGCGCTCACCGACTTTCCGAAGATGAATCTGATGAAGACTGCAGGTAATACTCTTCAGTCTCAGCTTGTACCGTGGAGCAACGGTGTGGCGGCCTATGTCACCACTCCGTTCGCAACCCCATGGCGTTTTATGATCATAGGTGATGAGCCGGGAGATCTTGTGACTTCCGGTCTCATGCTTAATCTTAACGAGCCGTGTGCTATTGCCGATCCATCATTCTGCAAGCCTATGAAATACATCGGTGTATGGTGGGAGATGCACCTGTTCAGGACTTACTGGTATCAGTGTGACCGTCACGGAGCCAATACGGCCAATGTCAGGCGTTACATTGATTTTGCCGCCGAGCATGGTATACCCGGGGTACTCGTCGAGGGTTGGAACAAAGGCTGGGAAGGTGACTGGCCCCGGAATGACCATTTCAGCTTTACCGATCCATATGATGACTATGACATAGAAGAGCTGAGCCGTTATGCCGCAGATAAAGGCGTTCAGCTTATAATGCACCATGAGACTGCGGCTTACACTACCAACTATGAGAATCAGCTCGATTCGGCTTATCAGTATATGAACGACCATGGCATTCACAATGTCAAGACCGGCTATGTCAACAGGCTGATGGATGGCATAGAGGATCACAGCGGGCAGTATGGTGTGCGTCATTACCGTAAGGTGATAGAGACTGCGGCCCGTTATACATCCAATATCGATAATCACGAGCCGGTGATGCCTACCGGACTGCAGCGCACATATCCCAATCTCATGACACAGGAGGGTGTACGTGGTCAGGAGCACAGCGCGTGGGATACCGACGGAGGCAATCCTCCCTACCATACAGTGGTGATGCCGTTCACACGCGGTCTTGCCGGACCGATGGACTTTACATTCGGTACGTTCAACTTCGATAATCCCAATAGTCCTCATGCCCGGGTACAGACCACTCTTGCCAAGGAACTTGCGCTTTATGTGATCATTTACAGTCCCATGCAGATGGCTTCGGACCTTCCTGAAAACTATGAGGCTCATCTCGATGCGTTCCAGTTTATCAAAGATGTTCCTGTCGACTGGGATGTTACAGTGGTGCCTGCCGCGGTGATCGGTGACTATGTGGCGATAGCGCGTAAGGATCGCAATTCCGATGACTGGTATCTCGGTGTCGCTACCGATGAGGAGGCCCGTCAGCTGGAGATAAGTCTTGACTTCCTTGATGGCGACAGTGAGTACACGGCCCGGATCTATGCCGATGCTCCGGATGCTGACTGGAAAACGAATCCTACAGCCTATGCCATAACAAGCCAGACTGTTACATCTGAGGACATACTTCCTGTCAGGCTTGCCGCCGGCGGAGGTACAGCAGTTAGGTTCATTAAAAAATAAGCACAATGAAACTTACATCTCTGTTTTGTCCGTTGCTGGGCCTTATAACTGTTTTTAACCCGGCTTGTTCGGAGTCTGATCCCGATGTCGTCGCGGCCAGAGATCTGTCGCGGCGCGTCGTGCCGTCGATATCAGATCGCCTGGAGTTTGTCAAGGTCATCCCGACCGATTCACTTGATAGTTTTACTCTGCGCCAGGATGGCGATAATATTGTCATTGAGGGCAATAATGCCGGATCGATGGCAATGGGTCTTAATTATTATCTCAGGAACTATTGTCTTACCGAGGTATCATGGTATGCCGACGACCCTGTTCAGCTTCCCGATACACTTCCTGTTGTAGATGAGTCTGTCACGGTCAGTGCTGCTGTTCCCGAGCGATTCTTTCTTAATTACTGTACATCGGGCTACTCCATGCCCTGGTGGCAGTGGAGGGACTGGGAGCGTTTCATCGACTGGATGGCAATGAACGGTATCAATCTTCCTCTTGCGACGACCGGACAGGAGGCTATCTGGTATAACGTGTGGAAGAAAATGGGGCTGACCGACGAGGAGATACTCGGTTACTTCACCGGTCCCGCACATCTTCCGTGGCATCGTATGTGTAATCTTGATGGCTGGCAGAGTCCGCTCCCGAAGGGATGGCTTGACGATCAGGCTGATCTTCAGCGTCGCATTGTCGAGCGTGAACGTCAGCTTTCGATGCGTCCTGTGCTTCCCGGATTTGCCGGCCATGTGCCTGCCGCCCTGAAACGGATATATCCCGGCGCCAGGACCTCGACTGTGAGTCAGTGGGGCGGTTTTCCCGATGAATACCGTTGTACTTATCTCAGTCCGGAGGATAGTCTTTTCATGGTCATTCAGCGTGAATATCTGACCGAGCAGACCCGTCTTTACGGTACAGATCACGTATATGGAGTAGATCCGTTCAACGAGGTTGATCCACCGACCTGGAATCCCGATTCTCTTGCAATGATGTCCGGCCGTATTTTTGAATCTCTTACGTCGGTCGATCCTGATGCCGTGTGGCTGCAGATGGCCTGGATATTATATGCCGATCCGGTCCACTGGACTCCGGAGACTGCCAGGGCATATATACAGGGAGTGCCTCAGGGACGTATGATATTGCTTGATTACTATTGTGAGTCGGTCGAAGAGTGGAAACTGTTCGATTCATTCTACGGCCAGCCTTATATATGGTGCTATCTCGGTAACTTCGGAGGTAATTCGTTCCTTGCCAGCCCTATTCGGGATGTTGACCGTCGTATTGACGATGTGATGTCCAATGGCGGCGGCAATCTTATAGGACTCGGTTCTACACTCGAGGGAATCGATGTAAACCCATATATGTATGAGTATGTGCTTGACCGTGCCTGGAATATGCCTGTAAAGGGTGACAGTGCCATGATGGCCGTGATTGACCGCAGGGTAGGGCATGTCGACGCATCGGCGCGACGTGCATGGGTCACGCTTCTTGACAGCGTGTTCATTGAGCCTGCGTTGTGCGGACAGGGGCCGTTGGTCAATGCGCGTCCGTCGCTCACCGGTTTCAGCTGGTGGACAACCAAGCCTAATGTCGGTTACTCCAACGCACGTCTTGTGGAGGCGTGGGGAGATATGCTTGCTGTCGACGGCAGTGACCGCTATACCCATGCTTTTGATTGTGTGAATCTTGGACGACAGGCTCTCAGCAACTATTTTATGGCGTTGCGTGATGATTTTACAAAGGCATATGAGTCACGTGACCTTGCAGAGGCAACCGGATGTGCCAGTGAGATGAAAGAACTTCTTGCCGATCTCACCGAACTGCTTGAGTCCAGTCATGGTACCCGCATGTCAAAATGGATTGCCGACGCACGTGCCAAAGGCACCACTCCTGAAGAGAAGGATTACTACGAGCGTAACGCCCGCACGATCATAAGCATATGGGGACCGTCACAGGATCTTAATGACTATGCGAACCGTCAGTGGGCTGAGTTGAATGCCACATATTATGCTCCGCGTTGGAATATGTTTATTGATAGCGTTGTCAGTGCGTTGTCAGATAACAGGACGTTTGATGCAGACGCTTTTTTTAAGAAATCACGTGAGTTTGAAAATGCCTGGATCGAACCATGTCAGTTTGTGGCAGAGACAGCGGATCCTGTTGATGACAAGTCGGTATCAGAGAAAATGTATAGGAAATATGCAGAACGTATAGTCGCACATCCGTCCAGCGGTGCGGCGACCGACTGTGTATCGCTGCATAAGTGGTAGATCTCCCGTAGGAATCTCAGCGTATATATATATTAAATAAACTGTCCCGCGATTCCGCTTCAGAACGGTTGGAATCGGTGGGACAGTTTTTATTCGTTGCCGAACAGGTCTTCAGTGTCTTTGTATCCTCAGACCGGAACTGCCATCAGAGGAATGTCTGCGTGGAAGAGGAGTTTGTGGGCGAGAGACGGGTTGAAAAGACGGGCGAGAATATTTTTTCTTTTGTTAGGTACTACTATCAGCGATATGTTTTTGTCGGCATTGATGCTGTTGAGATATTCGGCAGCCCGGTCGGTTTCCATGCTTTCCATGGTGAAGGTGCAGACCGGATAATGTGTGCGGCAATATTCGAGCATTATATTACATTCATGTTCACTGGCCGGTCCGCGGAATCGTTTGCCTGCGATATGCAGAATGTGTATATTCATGGATGTATGGGGTGACAGGCGTGTCAGTGCGTCAAGAGCCAGCATATCGTTCTGGTCGAGATTGCTTATGAGTATTACATCACGTATGTCGTCGAGAGATCTGAGGTCGGTCTGCTCCGGTATGGTAAATACCGGCTGACGGCATGAATCAAGCACCTCGGCGGTTACCGAGCCGATAAGTTCCCGTTCTTTCTTCTCGGCTCCACGTGTCCCCATTACAATTATCATGGGCTTGTGACGTTTCGAGAACTCAAGAACAGCATCCTCCGGGACCGCGGCCACCACTTCGGTGCCGTAGACCACCGGCGGCAGATCACCGGATTTTATAAGACTTTTCAAAGTTACCGAAAACTCGTCAAGCCGCTGACGTGCCGCAGCATGAAGTTCTTCATCGACAATTATGTCTCCGTCTGTCTCGTTCTGAGGTGTCTGGCCGCTCGAGAAGTCAACGGTTGCATTGATCTGGATATTGATGCGGGTTGGCGGTATGTAGGCGTGGAGCAGGGTTATACGTCCGTTATGACGCTTTGCAATATCGAATGCCAGTGCGCAGGCCCTGATGGAGTAGGTACTGAAATCGACCGGTACAAGTATCGACGGCTGATTGCCGGATCGGTCACTTTCGTCGGGCATAATGAATATCTCGCTGTTCTCAATGATACGCAGGGCCAGCGGAAGGTCTGCCTCTTTTATGCGTACCCGTACACCCGATGATACGCTCGGTTCGGAGAGATTGACATTATGCAACACCACCGCTATACCCTCGTGTTCAAGAAGCGACTTGAGTTCCAGGGCTTTCTCGTAGGTGTGTATTGCGACAGTGAGAAGTCGGTCTGAGGTCATTGCAGTCAGGGTCTTGATTTACACGTATGGTATATATAGCGGTGGTGTACTGTTGTAAGCTGATAGTGCGGGTAGGACGATCGATAATTATATCGATGCCGGGATTTATTTTTCCTTGGCCTGTTCCTCCTGCAGTATTTCTACCGCCATGTCATAGATTGTAGTGTCGTCGAGAACAACGATACCGCCGTCGGGGCCTGGCTCGATGTGTACTCCGCAGTTTTTTCCAAACTCATAGTTTACGCCGCCGAAATAGTTGCGGACGGTCTGAACAGTGACGTTGAGCTTGTCGGCGATGCGGTGTGTGGCTCCATCGGGCAGGCTGTCTTTAAGACGGCGCAGGTCGTTGAATGTGATTGTTTTAGTCATGACTCTATAAGTTTAAGGGTTAATAAATATACATATTGTGTAGTTTTGAGTTCCCTAATTTAGAATTAAAAACTGAGTTACACAAATTTTTATGAGAAAAAAGTAAAAATGATGTCTGAGACGGGTGTTTCTATAACCACTATATCCTTTCGATATCGTTGCCGTTGATCCATGCGCGTGCGTTTCCGGCCACTTTGACCTCATACCAGATGTCGAGAGCCGGATCGGCAGGTTTGACTGAGTCGACTATTTCGACCTTTGTACCCTCGTGCAGCAGGAATGCCTGGGAGTCGGCATCGCTGGCGGCTCGCGGCGACGTGGATAATTGTGCCGATGGTGCCGTGATGATGGCCTTGTCATGATCTGATGCTCTTGAGGCGCCGGTGAATGACATGGACAGTGTGTATACGGTAAGAACCAGCAATATTCCGCCGCCGAAGAAACATGTTTTCCTTATTATCACACCGGTAGTGATGAGATATGCTGCAAATGATATTACGGTAAGGGTAAACAGTATAAATGTGATCCATGCCCATGTATCCGGATGACGTGAGGAGGTGATGCTGTCGTATACACGCGATATAAGTGTGCTGTTATCGACAGGCTTGTCGGTGATGCGGGTGTTTACAAACTCGAGGTTTGCCCTGGCGTCATCGTTTGTAGGGTCAAGCTGGAGAGCACGCTCATACCATAGTACTGAACGGCCGAGATCTCCGAGACGATAATATGTGTTTGCTATATTATAATATAGGTCGGTGGAGGCTCCTGCCGAGTCTCGGGCTTCGTTGTATAGTTCGAGAGCGCGGGCATAGGCCAGCGAGTTATACGCTGAGTCTGCTTCTGATGCGATATTACGGGCGTCAAGGTTCAATAGGCAGACGACAAGTGCGATCGTTGCGAGTATGTATCTTGTAATGCTTCTCTTCATTGTTTTATTTTTTTAGTCGTTCGAGAGAATCCATGGCCTGTGATGTGGCATCATATATCTGAGACATGGTGTGTTGTGATGCATCAGGGGTGTAGCGGGCCATTTCACACTCGTCGAGTATGTCGATGATATGGCTGACATTGGTCTCGTCCATTCCGTGTGAGGCCAGTTTCTCGCTGACATTGACACGCGTAAGATCGCTGACGGGTATCACAAGGCGGTCGCTGATGTATCCCCATAGCGCCGTGAGAATCTCGGCGAAGAACTGTTCTTTGTCACCACGGTCCATGAATCCGCGGGCTCGTTTGAGCCGTTTTTTTGCCACACGGCCTGCACGTGCTGTCTTGCGACCTGTGATATCGGCATCAAGACGCAGCTTACGTCGGTATATAAACAGACCGGAAGCCGCCGAAGCTATGACAACGATCCAGGCTATCCAGAATGATGGGGAGTAGATAGCCGGGCGATGGATGTCCTGCGAGAGGGTGCCGTCGTCAAGACGGTGTATGTGCAATATGTCGGTTGCACGTTGTTTGATCTCACTCTGTTCGGTGACGCCTACTGTAGTCGAGGCACCGCGTTGCACGTCAAGTTCGTAGCCGCCTGCCGACAGTGTGACATATTCTTTTCTGGAGGGGTCGAAGTAGCTGAATTCTATTGGCTCTATATTGAATTTTCCTACGCTCTGTGGTACGAATGTATACTCACTGGTTACGGTTCCTGTGACAGAACTGCCGACGACATGGGTGCGTACATCCTCACTGGGATTGTATTGCTCGAAGTCGACCGGAAAAACAGGTTGCGGACTCTTGACATACTTGATGTTGCCCGTGCCTGTGATTATTGTAGTGAGCGAAGCGGCTTCATTGGTGCGGAACTGATCGCTGCTCAGTCTCGATTCGAGAGTAAACTTGCCTACAGCTCCGTTGTATGATGCAGGTTTTGGTGTGGGGAGTGGAGTGATGGTTATCGTTGCCGAGGTAGGCTGCAGGTTGACGTCCTGTTCGACGGGAACATTGGTAAAGCCCCAGAATCCATGTGAGACCCGCTGCATGGTGGTCACGCCCACGGTATATTCACCCGAAGTGACTGTAAGTTTTCCCGAAGTTTGAGGGAAGATTATATATTTTTTCAGTTCGGCGGTAAGGTAGTTCTGTCCGTTGTAATGTTCTATGTCATTGTCACGGGAGGGCTGGTCCAGTTCCTCAATTATGAAGCCGTCGAAGGTTGGAAGTTTGCGGGGCTGTATGCCGCTTATGCTGTTGTATCGTGTATATAGTTTGAGTGTGCACTCAACGGCTTCGCCCTCATATACATGTGATTTGTTGAATATTATGCGTACGAAGATGTCTTTAGCCGAGATATTCCGGCCGGCTTCGGGTGTCTGGCTGTCTGGACTTGACGCCTGGCCGCTTTGTGACGGCGATCCTCCGTGGGGGGGATTGCTGTCAGGTGGCAATATTTTTATCTGTACCGGTTTGGACTGGATGGATTTGCCATCCACGATGAGTGTGGCGGCCGGTATGGTGTATGTGCCGGCTTTGACTGCACGGTATGTGTAGGCGTAGCCGGTAGTCGATGAGGATGTCTGCTTGCCGTTGATTATTGTGATTGAGGAGCTTGAGGTTACTCCGGGACCGTTCAGCTCGGTGCAACCCTCGATAGTGCCCACCTTTATATCCTGAGCGCGGGCATTTTCAAGCTGGAATACAACCTGAAACATGTTACCCTCAACAACTGAGCGGGGAGCCTGTACGGTAACCTCCTGGGCACGTCCTGCGAGTGTCGGGAGAATTAAAGTCAGAAATAGTATGATACGATTTATTACCATGGTTTATCGACAGTTCTACGAGTTGATTTGTTTTCGCGTTCGGCTTTCTGCTGAGCCTCGACGCGACGTCTGGTTGCATTTTCTTCTTTCTCCATGGCTTTGAGGATCTGTTCGGCATTGGCCTGGCTCATACCTCCCTGCTGTTGTTGCTGGTCCCGTTTGTCCTGGTCCGGCCGTCTGTTGCCCTGTTGATCCTGGTTCTGTTGATCCTGCTGGTCCTGCTGGTCTTTGTCCTGCTGGTCCTGATCAGGCTGATTCTGCTGCTGTTGCTGCTGTTTATCCTGTTCCTGTTCTTCCTTATCCTGCTTATCCTGATTTTTATCCTGATCCTGATTCTGTTGCTGTTCCTGAAGTTTGAGCTGTGCAAGGCGTAGATTTTCGCGGGCATTATTGTCAAGAGGATTGCGTCTCAGGGCATCCTTATACATTTCAATGCTGCCGGCGTAGTCTTCTTCCTGGTATGCTCTGTTCCCGAGATTATAGAATGAACGCTGGGATGCGTCGGGGATTAAGGCGCTCTTGGCTATGTCCCTGAATAGTGAGTCAGCTTCGGTACGTGCAGACTCGCTGCCTTGTCTGGCAAGGGATGACGCGAGGTTGTAGCGTGCTACATCACTCGAAGGGTTCTCGGCAATGGCTTTACGGTTGGCTACTTCGGCCTGTGCATATTCCTGACGTTCGAAATGTTTGTTGCCCTCCTTTATATATTGGCGTTCACGTCTGGTGGTGGGCACCTCATTTTCGGAGGTCCTGTCACCGTCACATGAGGTCATAACTGAGATCGCCGCTATGCCTGCCGCTATTATGATTGTGCTTTTGTATAATCCTTTCATAGCTGTTTACTTGGAAAAGAAATTGTAGTTCTTGAGCCAGCCTATCTTGCGGTCGAGTACAAAAATGTCTAAAAGCAGAAGTATGAAAGCAAGGAAGACGAACAGCGGGAATTGCTCGGCACTCTGCTTGTAGCGTACGTTTTTGAGTTCGCTCTTCTGCAGGTGGTCAAGTTGGTCGGTAAGTTCCGATACCGCGTTGGAACTGCTGCCGGATATGTATATGCCGCCTCCTGCCTTGGCTATCTCACGGGCCATTTCTTCGTTGAGAGCGGTTGTGACCGGCTGCCCGTTATAATCCTTGAGATACTCGCCGCGTGCGGCATTGACAGGTATAGGGGCGCCCTTGAGCGATCCCACACCGATGACGTCGACCTGAATGCCGGTGTCATGGGCCTGCCTGGCCATATCGATAGCGTCTCCCTCGTGATTCTCACCGTCGGTGATGACGATGATGGCCCGGTTTATTTCCTCGTCGGGCGAGAATGAGTTCATTGCCTTACCTATGGCGTTGCCTATGGCCGTTCCCTGTGTCGATACCATGTCGGTGGAAATGTCATTGATGTACATCTTGGCCGAGACGAAGTCGGTGGTGATGGGAAGCTGGGTATAACTTTCACCGGCGAAGACGATAAGACCCACACGGTCATTGTCGAGTGCGTCAACCATCTTGCCGAGCAGGAATTTGGCGCGGTTAAGGCGTGATATGCCGTTAGGGTCATCGGTAGATGATGCATTCATTGACCTTGAGACGTCCAGGGCAATCATCACTTCGATTCCGTTCGTTGTCTCCTGCTGCTCTTTCTCTCCGTATCTCGGACGTGCACATGCTATTACAAGCAGGGCGACGGCCAGGGTCTCGATACTTATCTTGACCCACGGAGTATAGGTTGAGGCGTCCGGCATGAGAGAGGCGAGAATCTCCGGCCGTCCGAACCTGCGTATCTTGGCACGACGTCGCATGCGGGCCCAATAGAACAGACCGAAGATCGCCGGTGCGAGCAACAGCAGGTAAAGAATATGTGGATAAGCAAAGTTCATAGTTGTAGTGCAGGTAGAAAAATGAACATTTTATGGTATTGATCTCATGACAGTGTGACGTAACAGTAACTCTATGGCTATAAGCCCCAGAGCGGCAGCAATGAGCAGAAATGTCAGGGAGCTGTCTTCGGTGTGGCTGAAATTGCGCACGTCTATTACAGTCTTCTCGAGTGTGTCAATCTCGTCAAATATCTCTTTTAGAACATTGTTCCCGGTAGCACGGAAATATTTTCCTCCGGTCATGGCTGAGATTTCCCTGAGTGTCGCTTCGTCGATCACTACAGGCTGGTTGGTATAG
Source organism: uncultured Muribaculaceae bacterium (assembly GCA_910584665.1). Taxonomy (GTDB): domain Bacteria; phylum Bacteroidota; class Bacteroidia; order Bacteroidales; family Muribaculaceae; genus JAAVFS01. The sequence goes on from CAJUBL010000036.1 coordinate 23,721, forward strand.
GTCATGCGGCCGAAGAAATCAACAGTGGGCATGGGTGCGTTACCGTTCTTGCCTATGCCTATGGTGTATACCTTTATGCCGAGCTGGCGTGCGATTTCTGCTGCTGTGAGAGGTGCTACATTACCGGTATTGTTGGAACCGTCGGTGAGCAGAATTATACTCTTGCTCTTGGCCTGGCCATCCTTTATGCGATTGATGGCGGTTGCAAGGCCGTCGCCTATGGCGGTGCCGTCTTCAAGCATGTTGAAGTTAAGCTGTTCTATATAGTTTGTAAGTGTTGCACGGTCAGTGGTCATAGGGACACCGGTCAGACTTTCTCCGGCAAATATTACAAGACCCATATTATCGTTCTCACGGCCATTGACAAACTGTGATGCTACCTGTTTGGCCGCACCAAGCCTGTCCGGATCGAAGTCGCGTGCAAGCATGCTTGACGAGATATCGACAGCTATAACGATATCGGTACCTTCGGTAGTGGACTCCCGCCATGAATCGTGAGTCGTGGGGCGTGCAAGTACTATGATGAGCGATGCAAGAGCCAGTATTCTCATAGCAAAGAGCGCGTGGCGCAGATAGTGCTTGAACGGCCTGTTTATGCTGGCGAACGGAGTGGTTGTCGATACCTGCAGTGCCGGCCGCATGTTGCGGTGCTTAAGCACATACCATATGATGACCGGTATGAGCACTATAGGCAATAACCATAATATTATAGGATGAGCAAACTGCATGGTGTTCTGCTTGGGATATGTTGTTACTGTTGCGTTATCTTATCTGTCAGGATATCTTCTTTATTATCTGTGATATCATCTGCCTCTGGTTCCGGGAGTGGCCTGGTGTTTTCGACAAAATCTATGGCGTTGCGGAATGACTTGACGTTGTCGTCGGGCATCGGACGCATTTTGGCAAACTTGACAAAATCGGCCACTTCGAGAATCTGTCTCATAAGGCTTTCCGAAGGGCGCGTTTCGGGGTTGGAGTTCAGTCGGTCGAGAATCTGTCGTGATGTCATCTCCATGGCGTTGATATTGAAACGTTTATCGATATATTCACGCAGTATGTCGGTGAGCTCGGTATAATAGGCACGTTCTTCACCTCGCTCGCAGAGGTGCTGTTCACGCAGATTGTCGAGCCGCTGGCGGGCCATTTCGTATGGAGGTATCGGCTTTCTGACCGGCATGAACGGAACCTTGACACGCCTGGTGAATATCAGGACGGCACATACACCGCCGCCTACGATAAGCAGGGTAAGCAGGATCCAGCCCCAATAGTCTATAATCCAGTCAGGCAGGAAGTCGTACCACCTCGAGAGTACTGTAAGCGTATCGGCATCCGGGTGTATATCTTCCAGATTGGATACATCTACAGGATTGACTTTCAGAGTGACTATATTGGAAAGCATAGTATCGCCATCATTGAGATACAGTACCGGCGGGAGAGCATAGGCTCCTGAGTCGAATGACTGCAGGATGATACGCCTGGTGATCTGCCTGACATCGTCACTGAGACTGACGGTATCGCAGCTTGCCTCTCCTACAACCTCAACCTGTGGAGGCATGGTCTGAGGGATGAATCCAACCGAGGCATTGGCATCACTGGGTTCCACAACCTCAACTGTGAGCGAGGTGATATTGCCCATGGTGACGTAGGCCGAGTCGAGGGTCGCCGTTATCGACGACTTGGCTATGGCGGCCGGCGCTATTGCCAGGATTATTGAAGGAATCGTTAGGTATCTCATCAGCTTCATTTTATAAATCTCGATATATATGTTGAATGATATGTGGAAGTATGGAATATGTCATCGTACTCCACGGGTCTGGAACAGAGCTCTCAATGCTACGACGTAGTTCTCGTCGGTAGCTACCGAGGCTGTTTCGACGCGACATCTGCGCAGGGCTGTATTCATGGCCTGCTGGCGGTTATACCACCATTTGCTGTATGCTTTGCGGGTTGACGATGATGAGGTGTCGACCCAGCATTCGTGACCTGTCTCGAGGTCGGAGACGCGCATCAGCCCGACGTTCGGAAGCTGAGTGTCCCGTTTGTCATATACCTGTATAGCATAGACGTCATGTTTTCCTGAGGCGATTGTGAGTGCCTTGCTGTAGTCGTGGCTGTCAATGAAATCTGATATAATGAAAGCCGTACAACGTTTTTTCAGAGCATCGGTCATGTACCGGAGTGCCTGAGACAGGTCGGTGCCTGGCGATGTGGGTGTGAAATCAAGTAATTCGCGTATGATCAGGAGTATGTGCCTGCGTCCTTTCTTTGGAGGTATGAATTTCTCTATCTTATCGCTGAAAAAGATCACGCCGATCTTGTCGTTGTTGGTGATAGCCGAGAAGGCTATTGTGGCTGCTATTTCGGCAATCATCTCACGCTTTTCGACTCCGACAGCTCCGAAAAGTCTGCTGCCCGATACGTCGACCATGAGCATTACAGTAAGCTCACGTTCCTCTTCGTATACTTTGACAAAAGGACGGTTATGGCGTGCCGTAACGTTCCAGTCTATGTCTCGGATATCGTCGCCATATTGATATTCGCGTACCTCGGCGAAAGTCATGCCGCGCCCTTTGAATGCCGAGTGATACTCGCCCGCAAATATATTCTGGGATAGTCCGCGCGATTTGATTTCGATTTTTCGTACCTTTTTTAATAATTCGTTGGCGTCCACGGGAAGAGGAGTTTGTAAATGAAATTAAAAGTTGTATTGTCAGTAATACTGTATCAGGGTACTTCTACCTTATTGAGTATTTCTGATATGATATCGTCGGCAGTAATGTTATTGGCTTCTGCTTCGTATGTGAGACCGATACGGTGGCGCAGTACGTCGTGACACACTGCACGGATATCCTCGGGAATCACATATCCGCGCTGACGCAGGAATGCGTATGCTCGCGCTGCCCGTGCAAGGCTTATTGATGCACGTGGTGAGGCGCCGAAAGATATGATGCCGTTGAGATCGTTAAGACCGTAATCAGCCGGAAAACGTGTTGCGAAAACTATATCGACAATGTAGCGTTCGATCTTTTCGTCAAGGTATATCTGTTCTACTATCTTCTGAGCCTCGATTATCTCGGAAGGACGAAGTATGGGCTGGATCTTGGCCCGCTGATTGGTGATATTCTGGCGTATTATGACTTTCTCTTCGTCACGGGTGGGATAGCCTATGACAACTTTAAGCAGGAAACGGTCGACCTGTGCCTCGGGAAGAGGGTATGTGCCTTCCTGTTCTATAGGGTTCTGTGTGGCCATTACAAGAAACGGGTCGTCAAGGCCGAATGTGTGGTCGCCTATTGTGACCTGGCGCTCCTGCATAGCCTCGAGCAGAGAACTCTGAACCTTAGCTGGCGCACGGTTGATTTCGTCAGCAAGAATGAAATTGGCGAAGATGGGACCACGTTTAACCTGGAACTGTTCCTTTTGGACACTGTAGACCATTGTGCCGATTACGTCGGCCGGAAGCAGGTCCGGGGTGAACTGTATGCGGCTGTATCGTGCGTCGATGAGCTGTGACAGTGTCTTGATCGCAAGTGTTTTTGCAAGGCCCGGTACTCCTTCGAGCAGGACGTGTCCATTGGCGAGGAGTGCTATCAGGAGAGACTCTACGAGGTGCTTCTGACCTACGATAGTCTGGTCCATACCTCGTGTTATGAGGGATATGAAGTCGCTTTTTGATGCGACGAACTCGTTGAGTTGACGAATGTTAACCGATTCACCCATGATGATGTCTATGTTTAAGTTTCAAATAATTTTATTTCAGATTGCAAGCGGATTTGTGTGTATATGCCTGTATAATACTCTGCTTTCATTTCCAGTCAGGTCAAAGTGGATTTGTATCATATAACAAGCATTCCTATTGCAAAGTTAGGCAATAGGAATGCTATACTGTTAATCAGTTATGTTAATTTTATTTATTTAAAGTTTAGCAAATGTAAACCGCTGACTGCAGTCAGCGGTCTGTATGAGTAGAATTGAGACACGCCCGGCTATCGGTATTGTTCTTTGATCTCGGCGGCTATGCGGCGTGCCTGTTCGACAGAGGCCTGGCTTTCGGGATTTATATCATACTTTGAGGCTGGTGGTATGGTCACTACAGTGCCCACGGGTATGCGGTCCGGATGACCCAGTTTTGACTGGTTTTCTTTATATATATATACCCAGAAATCCATGCGGCCGTAATATTTCCGTGACATTGTAGCAAGGTAATAGTTGCGCCCTACGGTATCGGTCCGGGCAGAGTTGCTGACGGTATCTTTAGTCTTATTCTGCTCGGCCTGTAAATCGGTTACGGCATCGGAGACCCGGGTTTTATTCTGGATTTGAATGTCCGCTGACTCTTCGGTAGTCGCATTATCATTGCCGGTAAGAATATCGGTAAGGTCTTCGGAAGCAGCATCGCTGGTTTCAAGTTCTTCGGGTGTGTACGTGTCATCGTCGGAACTATGCATGGGCGGATACAGGAAGAATACAGCTATACAGGTGAGTATCATTCCGGTGAGTATTCCGAGTATGTACGCGACTATTGAATTCATTCCGCGTGAATGCCTGTCGTCATATTCCATAGGATGATCGTATATAGGCTGTTCGGTCTGAGTTTCGTCATTCAGATAGTTCGTGTCTGTTGCTGTCTGGTCTGACTGATACTCATCGGGGATATATACGGTACGTATCTGGACTTCCTGTACGGGGTCAGTCTGATTCTGATTGTTTTCATTGTCAGTGTGTCCAGTATCATATTCACTTTGTTGTGTATCCTCGTATGTCTGAATTCTCCCGGTACTGACATCAGCAGTATGTACGTTATCAATGTCGCAGACTGCCGTAACCGGATCCTTGACAGTCGGCTCCGGTTTGTTGTCTGAAGTGTCTTTTCTGATGCCGGTATCCGTATCTCCGGCATTCGGAATCTCAGTTGTCGGTATGGTTGTGATGTCGGAATCGTTATCTGCCTGTATGCTTTCGACGGATGGATCTATAATCGTGTCGTCACATAACGGGACCGGTTCGAAGAATGAGAAAGGTTCGTTGACGGTCTCTGATATTGACGGTTCCGGATTGTAGATGATGGTCGGATTGTCGGTATCTGCAACTGTAAAAGTGCCTACGTGAGGTATTGTTGCTGTATGGAATGGACCCGCGAGACGGCGTGTAGCTATCTCTTTTATCAGGGTGATATACTGCCTGGCTTGTTCGGTGGTGATACCTGTTTTTTCTGCAATTCGTACGGCCAGAATATCGAGTGTTATGATATCATTCATGACTGTTCCTCCCTTCCTTGATCTGTTTTACCAGTTTCAGGGCTGGTGTGAACATTACTGTTATTGATGGCGGAACAAGCATGCGTTCGCCCGACTCGGGATCTTTATCAATATGTTCGTCGATTTTAACTGCGGCAAATGTACCGAATGACGGTATCGCCACCTGATCGCTGTCTCTCAGGGATTCGGAGAGTATCTCACCGAAAGCCTGTAGTACATTGTCTGGTATCTGGTCCATAATAGAATATTGCTGGAAAGTCGTGCGTAGCACAAAAGTAAGCAATAATTCCGATTCGGACAAATAAAACGTCCCGGTTCGAATGAAGTGCACCTCAAAAGTTTTGTGTCTGACTTTTGGGGTGCACTTCAGAATGGCCGGGATGTTTTATTTATATCAATAGTTGCGGGCGAAAATCACGCGCTGGGCTGAGGGGCGTCCGGTGACCATGCATTTTCCGGGAGTCTTGTCGCCTTCAAGAGGGATGCATCGGATGGTGGCTTTGGTCTCATCCTTGATTTTTTCTTCGGTCTCGGTGGTGCCGTCCCAGTGGGCAAGGATGAAACCGCCTTTCTCAATTTCGACTTTGAACTCATCATAAGTCTCGACTGTGCGTGTCATCTCCTGACGGTGTTTCAGTGCTTTCAGGTAGATATTTTGTTGGATTTCTTCAAGCAGATCTGAAATAAACGCGGCTATGCCTTCGAGTGGTTCGGTCTGTTTCTCCAGGGTGTCGCGTCGCATGAGTTCGACAGTTCCGTTCTCTATGTCCCGGGCACCGATGGCCAGGCGTACAGGTACTCCTTTAAGTTCATAGTCGGCAAACTTGAAGCCCGGACGTTTGTTGTCTGCGTCGTCATATTTTACGCTGATGCCGAGACCGCGCAGCTGCTCAATGACGGGTTTGACGGTTCTGGTGATTTCGGCGAGCTGGTCGGCATTCTTTGATATTGGAATTATGACGACCTGGATTGGTGCGAGGTGTGGCGGCAGAACAAGGCCGTTGTCATCGCTGTGGCTCATGATGAGCGCGCCCATAAGACGGGTTGAGACGCCCCAGGAGTTGGCCCACACATACTCAGGCTTATTGTCCTTATTTACGAAAGTGACATCGAAAGCCTTTGCAAAATTCTGACCGAGGTTATGTGATGTTCCCGACTGGAGTGCCTTGCCATCCTGCATCATTGCCTCGATGGTATAGGTGTTGAGTGCGCCTGCGAAGCGTTCGTTGGCGCTCTTGACTCCTTTGATGACAGGCATTGCCATATAGCGCTCGGCAAAGTCGGCATACAGGTTGATCATCTGAACGGTACGTGCCTCGGATTCCTCGGCGGTAGCGTGTGCGCAATGGCCTTCCTGCCACAGGAATTCGGCAGTGCGAAGGAACATACGTGTACGCATTTCCCATCTCATTACGTTGGCCCACTGGTTGCATAGTACAGGTAGGTCGCGATATGAATGGATCCAGTTCTTGTATGTACCCCATATGATGGTCTCGCTGGTAGGACGTATGATCAGTTCCTCCTCAAGGCGTGCGTCGGGATCCACGATGACACCGTTGCCATTGGGATCGTTTTTAAGACGATAGTGGGTGACAACAGCACATTCCTTGGCAAAGCCTTCCACATGTTCAGCCTCGCGGCAGAGGAAGGATTTGGGGATGAGCAGGGGAAAATAAGCATTCTGTACACCGGTTTCCTTGAACATTGCATCAAGTGTGCGCTGCATCTTTTCCCAGATGGCGTATCCATAAGGTTTGATGACCATGCAGCCGCGAACAGCCGACTGTTCAGCGAGATCTGCCTTGACAACCAGTTCGTTGTACCACTGTGAGTAATTTTCGCTCCGTTTGGTTAGATTTTTCAGTTCAGTAGCCATAACTATGTAATAATCTTTAGATTAGCATGTGATAATGATGTCTCTGGTATGGCCAGAGAGCTACAAAGATACGGATAAGTCGAGAGCAAATCAAAATTTATTTTGAATTTGCCGAGCGTGAGTATCTAAGACGAGGTCAAAGATACGGAGAATTCGCGAGAAAAAGGCAAATACATCTGTATTTTTCCGAGCATGAGTATCTGAGACACAGTGGATAAGTTATGTGCAAATCAAATTTTATTTTGTCAGAGGGGAGTCGTAGAGAGAACTGCCATGTAGTTAAAAAAACAAAAAATATATAGCTTGCTGACATTGAAAACAGGCATGTGTCATATATTTAAACTATTTTAGTGCGATAATCAATCATTCTGTAATAGGTTAACAATATTATATTAGTTAGGGTTATATGGGTAGAATTTATGTTAATGTTGTATTGGCCGTTGTATGTATGGCGATGTCCTTTGTTTCATGTGGTATAAAACAGAATAAGGGCCCCGAAGTGTATGTTACAATCGCTGCTGATGCCAATTTCCTCAGATTCAGCGATCGCGACAGTATCACATGGTATCTTGAGAAATGCCATGATACAGGATTTAATCATGTGGTGCTTGACGTTAAGCCTAATTATGGCAAAGTGCTGTATCGCAGCAAGTATATTCCGTATCTCGACTATATCGAGGGGATAACCGACAGGCCGCTTGGCCGTGATTGGGATTATCTTCAGTATTTTATTGATGAGTGTCATCGACTTGGCATGCGTATCTCAGCTTCATTTTCGATATTGCCTTGCGGGTCACCATATTGGCAGAGGGGAATGTGTTATCAGGATACAGTGTATGATGATAAACTGTGTGTGGAGTATCGCTCTGACGGAACTTTCGGAGACATGCGTACTACGCGTAAGTCCGCCGCGTTTCTCAATCCGGCGCGTGAAGATGTACGGGATTATGAGATAAAACTCATAACGGAACTTGTGAATAATTATGATATCGACGGATTTTCGCTAGACTACTGCCGTTATCCTGATGCCGAGAGTGATTTTTCTGATTACTCCCGTTGCGAATTTGAGAGATACCTTGGCGAATCGATTGAGAACTGGCCTGACGATGTATTTAGTTATGATAGAGACGGCAGCCGTATTGAGGGCAAATATTTAAAGCAGTGGTGGGCCTGGAGGGCTAAGGTTGTCTCCGATTTTGTACGCGAGTCTTCTGAGGCAATACATGCCGCGAAACCGGATGTCGATGTTGAGTATTGGGCCGCGACATGGATTCATGCCCTGCATATGAGCGGTCAGAACTGGGCTTCGCCGCGTTCGTCATGGCCTATGGCTTATGCTTTCGGAACACCTGAATATCAGGCGACCGGATTTGCGCCATATCTTGATGTTTTTGCGGCAGGTGCGTATCTGGAGCGTGTACATGGCGCTGACGACAACGAGTCGGTTGAATATGCCTACAGCCGGGCCGATACGCTGCTGCACGGTGATTGTCTGCTCGTGGGATCTTTATATGCAGTCAATCATGATACTGATCCGGATAACATCAACAATATGTATCATGCGGCCACAATGGCGCTGGAAAAAACCGGCAACCTCAGGATATTCGATATTTCACAAATCCATAAGTTAGGACTGTGGCCCTCGATCAAAGATGCCATTAACGACTACAAGTCCAGACATAAACTATAAACCGGATGTTCAGAATGCTCAGCTCTATGTCTGTCTGTGGTTGACTTCGATTTCGCAGGTTATATACCTGATCACATTTTTTGCTATGCCCGGAAACACTGTGACTGAAGACTAATTGTAAAAAAGTAGGCTGTTATGTTGCTGTTTAATTTTCGCAGAC
>CAJUBL010000037.1 GCA_910584665.1 uncultured Muribaculaceae bacterium
ATATAACTATTGAGTATGAAAAATTTTTATCCCCACTATTTTTCTACTGAGCCCAAAAACCGCGCAGAATGGGCGCAGATATTTACAGGTTTAATTCAACTTATTTAGCCATGCACTACAAATATTGTCCTGAATGCGGTCGGAAACTTTCGGATAGACAGGCTGGCGATGACGGCGCGGTGCCGTACTGCGACGGTTGTCAGCGATACTGGTTCGATACATTTTCGAGCTGCGTGATTGTGATGGTCGTGAACGAGCTTCATGAGATCGCCATGTTACATCAGTCATATATCTCCGATGAACACGAAACCTTTGTGGCCGGATTCATGACTCCCGGCGAGACTGCTGAGCAGGCCGCTGTAAGGGAAGTGAAAGAAGAGCTGGGACTAGACGTGGAACGTCTGGAATACGCCGGCACTCATTGGTTCGCAAGACGTGAGCAACTGATGCACGCTTTCATTGGCTATGTAAGAAAAGCCGGTTTTGTCCTCTCTTCCGAAGTGGACGGAGCGAGTTGGGTGGCATTGGAGGAGGCTCCAGCACGTATGTTCCATGACCGCCCCGGCAATACCCAGCACATACTATACCGCCAATACATATCCAAGTTAGAATAATGATATAATCAGAATAACCAAATCTATGCTACATACATTCTTTTTCAGTCCGTCAGGTTCTACCTGCATATATGCCGAGGTCATGACAGAGGCATATGGCGAGGGTTCGCAACTCGTTGACCTCACACATGGTCATCATCCTATACATACCCCCCCCAAAAAAAAATCGCAAAACTTAAGAAGCAGTGATACAGATAGGCATATATAAATTCGGATTTACAGTATTGTCGATGATTACGGTTTTCATCGTCCTTAGTGTTTGCTCGGTTGTTGCCGCTTTTCGACAAGCCCGGCCGGAGTGGCCGATGCCATTTTGGGAAATTATTTTTATAAACGAAGGCATGGCATTGCTGGCGACACTTATATATGGAATATGCGCACACTTTGCCATTGCTTTGATTGAACGAATAAGAAAAAAGAAATGAATATCGAGGAACTGCGTGACTACTGCCTGGCGATGGACGGAGTGTCGGAAAAAACTCCCTTCGGTAAGTTCGCCCGACGCTATGATTCGCTACTGGTGTTTTATGCGCTCGGCCACATGTTCTGCATAGCCGACATGGATGATTTCACCTCCGTATCGTTCCGCTCCACTCTGAAAGAGATTGAGGAGATCGAGGCGCGGTATTCGGCGGTGGCCGTTCCGGTCAACAAGGCTATGAAGTACTGGCTACGAATCAATCTGAACGAGGATATGCCTGACAGCGAGATTTATAAGCTTGTCAGCCGGGCCTACGAGATTATAAAGGAGAAATATTCAGAGAAGAGATGATACTGCAACTGAAAATAATAGAAAAATGAAGGCATTTACATATATCGACACTGGCAAGGTTTGAACTCATTGATAAAGAACGCCATGAAATGACGGGAGACAAGGATGCCATTGTGCTTGTGACACTCGGAAGTATCTGCACGAGTGATCTTTTGTCGTTGGAGAATGCCTGGCCCATTTTATTGCTGAGCGTGATGTAACCGTGATTAACGGGATAGGAGGTTATCTGTAAGATAGCAATGGGCATGGATGTACTTGGTCAGCCGGCGTGCCATGTCGTCGGACACCTCATTGAGACGAAGTATGTTCATATTGTCCTCGAGGTCGCGGAGTTTTACCTGGCGACCGATGGGATTGAGGGAACAACGCTTGATGAAGTCATCGTATGTTTCTCCCTCGCGCTTTGTTAGAGATAGGATTGCCTCGACGATGTACTGAGGGAAGCCGGCTGTGAGAAGGTATTCCGGAGTCACATCCGTATCTTCGACTGTATCATGAAGCATAGCGACGATGCGCTCTTCATCGGTTGCACATGCCATTGCTACACGCATCGGGTGAAGGAAGTATGCTTTACCAACCTTATCGGTCTGTCCCTTGTGTTTAGTCAGACAAAGCAGAGCAGCTTTTTCAAGAAGTTCGTTCATGTTTTTGAGAGTTTTACGAATAATTATAATTGGGTTTTGATTAGGAAATGATAGCGCCGGCTTCTTACTTAATCGCGTACCAGTTGCCACGATAACCAAAACGTTTCTTGCCTTGGATACAAATCCATGTATTGTTAAAATCAATGTACTTTCGCCCTTTGTGGATATACACTGAGAAAGAACCTTTGGGGTGTCCGTTTTCATTGTATACTGAAACGGTTTGCTTTGTGCGCATATAAGTCCCGTCATTGGGAGCCGCAGCCATACAGACATTACCTGTTGCAACCCCAGTTCCAGTCAGCACCATGTCCGATGCAACGATTGAGGTGAGCAAAGAGACAGTAAAAAATAACTTCTTCATCTTGAAAACTCTGGTTTGTGTCAGGCGCAACATCTAAAGGTTGTAATTGCAAAATTAGTCATTTTTAAGATATGATTCTATGGATTATGTTTATATTTGCAGTGCGAACAGGTTATGCCTGCAAGAGATTACATCACCTCGGCAATTCGATCCTTTGTGATTGAAAGTGATGGGACGGCTCTTCTCTTGTATATTGTGATTGATTTCCGCGTCCCGTCTTGCGGATTTATTGCCAATGGATCATGATCAGATTCATGAGCAGTACAATCCGGTATACGCCTGAGTCTGCATTCATGCTCCATTCTAACCATTAAACTATTTATATTATGGGAGTAACTAATGCAGAAAGCAAAAAAGCTCAGATTGAAAGTTTAAAAGGTCGCGTCGAGAACGCAAAAAACAGCGTTGAAGCCAGCAAGCAACGTCTGGCAACGGCCCGTGCCAACAAGAACAAGTATGCGATTAACGCTGCAAAATCTCAGCTGGAGTCAGACAAACGACATCTCCAGAGTGTCAAGGATGAACTCGCACGTATCAGAGCTCAGAAATAATCGTGAATCTGGCAATAAAGGATATAATCCCGGATTGCCGGAGCATTCCTGAAATTATTGAGGCCCCGGGGGTGACTGTGCGGCGCAAACGGCACGGAGAACCTCTGGTGGCCCATTTTGATACTGACCGATGGCATAGCATCGTGGTTGACGTAGACCATGATGCTACCATGGATCTTATTCTGGAACGCGATCCTGAACGGATAGCGGCATTCATGTTCTGCCGGGATAGCGGGACTGAACCTTTTGCCTGGTGTATGATACAGCGAATAACCATATCCGCCCACCCCACATTCGAATTCCATGGCGGAGCATGGATCAGCGGTATGCTTTATGATAGACTTAAGGTCAGGGCCTCTGTCGCTATTCTTGACTGGCTGTTGGCCCACGGCTGTAGGGTACGTTCCAAAGCACATCAAGGAAACCGGTCTGCGATACGATTTCTCGAATATCTGGGATTCAGAGAGGTCTCCTGTAACAGTAGCGGTTATGTTATACATTTCACGCTTTCCCGCAAGCGCCTTCCGAAATGCTGATATTTCTGTTTCGTATGGATTGTACGGGTTATAATACTGATCACTGCCGGTCGTTTTTACTGTTGCCCGTGTTAAGTACGACAGATGGAAATGTGTCCAGATAATTGATTGCCCAGTCTATGAGGCCGTGAAGATGAGGCATTAATGACAGGCCTTTTTCAGAAAGAGAGTATTCTACTCTCGGAGGTATCTGTGCATACATTCTGCGTGAGATCAGACCATCTGTCTCAAGACCTTTCAATGTCTCTGACAGCACTTTAGGCGAAATATCCGGAATGGCCTTGCCGATGGCGCTGAAGCGTGTCGTCTCATTCTCGGAAAGTACACACAGAATGAGTATAGCCCATTTGCCGGAGAATCGTGAGATGACATTTCTGACCGGACATGAGTCTATGCATGTGTATTTTTTTAAATTTTCTTTTAACGGCAAAGTGTTCATATTCAGTAACAGTTACCTTAAAGTAAGCGGGTTACCATGCTGTAACCTCTTGTATATCATGATTTTCTGATGTAAATTTGCGGTATCGGAAAGAAAGTATATTTCTTTTACAAAGTTAATCAATAATTCTAACACATCAAAAATTATGAGTGAGGTAAATTTACTGGACAAGGGTGAACGGTTTGTCCATGTCAGTGTAGGAAGTCTGCATGACTTCGATGGAAAACAATTTGTTAAGGATGCGACAGGTGCCACATCGTGTGAGATATCTTTCGGCACACTCCCTGCAGGTGCCGCAGTTCCATTCTTTCATAGTCATAAGGAGAATGAGGAGAATTATATTATTCTCTCCGGTTCAGGCAAGTTTCAGGTTGACGGTAAGGTATTTGATATTGCAGAGGGGTCTGTGGTCCGTGTGTCGGCAGACTGCGACCGCAATCTCAGATGCACGTCCTCCACTCCCATGTGCTATATCTGTATACAGGCCAGGGAGGGCAGTCTCGGAGGATACACCATGACAGATGCCGAGATCACGGAAAGAGAGAGCCTTCTCTGACCGTAGTGACTCCTGTAAGAATATACGGCCATTTTCCCTGACAGTGGGACGAATGGCCGTATCTCATGTATAAATTTTTTATTTTAAATTCAGATATAATTTTAAAATATATGGTAGTTTTCTAACAACTCCATAAATGCTATTGATACGATGCCAGACAGATACCCCGACAGGGCAAGGGCCGATATCCGCCTGATGTACCACATGAAAGGTATTTTTTCTATCCCCATTGCTACAACACCGGCTGCCGAACCGATAATCAGCATTGAACCGCCTACACCTGCACAGAAAGTCAGAAGGTGCCAGAACAGACCGTCCTCTGCAAACAGCATCGAATATGACGGATCGGCGGTAAACACGGAAGCGGTTTCTGTCATGACCGGATACATATCCATGCATGCAGCCACAAGCGGCACGTTGTCGACAAATGACGATAATATTCCTATGATCACATTGATGATATATACCTCATGAAAAGTTTCATTAAGCCATCCGGCGAGATCGCTCAGAATGCCGGATTGTGACAATGCGGCAACAGCCATGAGTATACCCAGAAAGAACAGTATGGTTGACATATCAATATTTTTTACTACCTGGGATATGCGGCCTTCCATTTTTCCGTCAAGCTCGTAGTGTCTGACAATCAGTTCAGTCAGCAGCCACAGAACTCCGAGAGAAAGTATTACACCCATGTAGGGAGGCAGATGAGTCAATGCCTTGAATACGGGTACAGACAATAACGATGCAATACCACAACACAGTATGAATACCGACAGTCTGTGATGATGATCGGACAATACGTATCCTACTCTGCGGTCCGATTCATTGAGAGCTTCAACCGGCTCGGGTTTTACGAACCGTGTGGCTATATATGTCGGGACTGCAACCGATATTAGCGAAGGGATCAGAAGATTTTCAATAAGATCAAGTGACGATACATAATTTTTCATCCACAACATGATTGTAGTGATATCACCGATCGGAGACCATGCTCCACCCGAGTTTGCCGCTATCACTATTACTGATGCAAACAGCCATCGCTCTTTCTGGTCAGAAAGCATGCGGCGAAGCATCATCACCATGATGATAGTGGTAGTCATATTGTCAAGAATAGCCGAGAGCATGAATGCCACGAGTGCAAGCACCCACATCAGCCGGCGTTTGTTTTTTGCCTTGATATTTCTTACAATTATATTGAAGCCGCCGTATCGGTCTATGAGCTCGACAATCGTCATGGCTCCAATCAGAAACACGATTATTTCACAAGTGTCGCCAAGAGCGACAGTCATGTCTGCTGACATATCCGGATCATTACCGCATGTGGCGTATACGGCCCACAGAATACCACACATTATGAGCGCGAATGTAGCCTTGTTGATGTTTAGAATGTGTTCGGAAGCTATGCATATATAACCTGTCACGAACAATATGATCATTGATGTAATCATAGAGCAATACAGTGTGTCGTTTATGTTGAAACATGACGGTGAATCTGCCATAGTCAAAGGTACGGAAAATTAAAGATGGATTAAAGAAAAAATTCCGTTATTTGACTTTATGACTAATTTTATTAATATAAATGCCAATTCATATGTAGGTTAACAATCTTTCAGATTGTATAAATGAATTTTATCAACAATATTATTGCGCTTCGTGTTTCATTCATAGCTAACTCAGTAAATTTATAAGACTATGAAAAAAACATTATTTCTTGTGGCATCGTTGTTATTGACAATGGGCTACATCAACGCAGAGACACCCGGGACTACTCCCGAGAATCCGGATACTGTTGTATCAAAAGTAGATCAGGTAACAGATGGTGCCAGAAAGGTTTATAAGAAAGCTAAGGACGGAACAGTCAACACCTATGAAAAAGCCAGAGATAAAACTGTCAGCGTAAGCGAAAAAGTTGCTGACGGAACAGCCGATGCCTACGAGAAAGCCAAGGATGGAACCGTCAGTACTGCTAAGAAAGTAGGCGAATTTTCAAAAGATACCTACAACAAGGCCAAGGACAAGGCGGAAGATATCATTAAGAAAGCTAAATCCGGTACTGACAAATAATCGTTCAGAGGACTAATAGCAGAACGGTAGAGAATAAAAAGAGGGAACCTGCTTGACTGGAAGCCGGTTCCCTTTTTTTATAGGAACCACATCAAAGGATGCGATGAAACTCCGAATAGACAGGATTTGAGTGCTCGCTATCCTTTGTAATCCGCCTGGCATAAGAGCATCTAATGAATGTGTATACATTAAATCGGGGCCCGCCATCGGATAGCTGAGCGTGTCTCGGCATTTCAAATTGATTTGAAGAGTTTCCCAATCAACTTTGATGTGGTATAGTTTTAGTCCTGTTAATTTTCTCCTGACGAGTCGTTCCCGTCTGTTTTCATAACGCAAAGTTAAAACATAAAGTTCATATTTGCAAGAGCCGCATCAATAAAGAAAATACCTTTTTTTACCGCTATGTGCAACTTATCGGTCATATCCACGTCTAATATTCTGGAATCACTTCAATAGCTGCAATTCTCATGATAAGACTTCACGATGTAAATAAAACCTATCCCGGTTCAGTTCCTCTGCATGTTCTCAAAGATATCAATCTCACCATAGAGAAAGGCGAACTGGTGTCGATAATGGGAGCTTCCGGTTCAGGAAAATCAACGCTACTCAATATATTGGGCATACTTGACAATTATGATACCGGAGATTATTATCTTAACAATGTATTGATTAAGAATCTGAGTGAAAACAAGGCTGCCGAACTCAGAAACCGTCTTATAGGTTTTGTCTTCCAGTCGTTCAATCTTATAAGTTACAAGAATGCTGTTGAAAATGTTGCTCTCCCTCTGTTCTATCAGGGAGTATCACGTAAGAGAAGAAACCGGCTCGCGATGGAACAGCTCGACCGTATGGGACTCGCCGACAGGGCCCATCATCTGCCAGGCGAGCTGTCTGGCGGACAGAAGCAGAGAGTTGCCATTGCCCGATCTCTGATTACCGATCCATCGGTAATTCTTGCCGACGAGCCTACCGGAGCCCTTGACAGCCATACTTCAAAAGAAGTGATGCAGATATTCAGGGAGCTGAATGTAAACAAAGGTATGACGATCGTAATTGTGACCCATGATCCTGTGGTAGGCGGTCAGACCAACCGAATAATACGTATTACCGACGGACGCATAACAGATCATGTTTGACCTTACGAGAGAAATAATGCAGACTCTGCGCAACAACAGGTTGCGCACGGCTTTGACCGGCGTGTCGGTCGCATGGGGTATCTTTATGCTTATAATTCTGCTTGGAATGTCGCGAGGCGTATATAACTCGTTCAACAGCGGTTTTATGGCCCAGGCATCAAACAGTATGCAGGTGTGGGGCGGCCGTACAGACAGACCATATCACGGATATAAGGAAGGCCGTACCATTACTATGCATGGCAGCGATGCCGATGCGATTATGAATGAGGGTAATATCCATGTCAGGAGTGCGCTTCCGGTTATATACGGCTCTACGGTGACAATATCCACTCCTCGCGACTACATGTCAGCTTATTATGAAGGTATATATCCGGAATATCTGAAGACTCAGGGACATAGTATTACATACGGCCGCAATATCAACGAGGCCGATATCAGGGAGGGACGTAAGGTCATAGTCATGGCTGAGCGTAATGTCAACCAGCTTTTTGAGTCTGCTGAAGAAGCTGTCGGTCAGTATGTCACCATAAATAAACTGTCGTTCCGGGTTATCGGTGTATATAAATCAGAATGGGGACAGAATGTATATATTCCCTATTCTACAGCCCGGATGCTCAACGGCTTCAGTGAGGACATAAACGCCATGGTTGTCGAGGTACAGGATATGAAAACAATCCAACAGGGGGAACAGGTGGAAACCGTGGTCAGAGAGACGCTTGCACGGGAGCATGAATTTTCTCCGGACGACAAGGCTGCTGTGTGGATATGGAACAGGTTTACTAATCACATGAAGATGTCCGATGGACTCGGTATACTTGATATGGCTATATGGATAATAGGAATCTTCACCATGCTTTCCGGAGTCATCGGTGTGAGCAACATCATGTTTGTTTCGGTCAGGGAACGCACTCACGAGATCGGAATAAGACGTGCGATAGGAGCCGGACCGAGATCGGTTCTCACTCAGATCATAATGGAAAGTGTATTCATCACGGGACTTTTCGGATATATAGGCGTCGTGTTCGGCATAGCAGTGACCGAAATTCTTAATATAATGTTTGCCGATGCAGAGTTTATTAAAGATCCCACTGTGACGGTTGCTATCGCCTTGCAGGTGACACTTGTGCTGATTGCAGCAGGATCGCTTGCCGGACTTTTTCCGGCTCTGAAAGCTCTGAAAGTAAAACCCGTCGAAGCTTTACGCACTGAATGATATGAAAACCTCTTTTTTTGATATCGAGAACTGGCGTGAGATTGGCACCACTCTGGCCAAGAACAAGACCCGCACGTTCCTTACAGCATTCGGCATATTCTGGGGTACCGCTATGCTCGCTATGCTATGGGGTGGAGCTCATGGCATGGAAGATATGATACGCCGCAACTTCGAGGGATTTGCGACCAATACGGCCATTATGCAATCGGGGCGCCGCACTATTTCCTACAAAGGCTTCAACAAGGGCAGCTCATGGGAAATGACACAGACAGATATTGACAACCTCAATCGGCTTGTCAGGGGGCTTAGAACAGCAGTTCCCATGATTAATCGCGGCGATATGAAGACAGCCCATGGAAGTAAGTCCACATCGGCTCAACTCAAGGGCGAATCGTCGGAGTTTAAATATATTTTTCTGCCGATAATATACGAAGGCCGGTATCTCAACGAGAGTGACGATCGCGAGGAGCGCAAGGTATGTGTGCTCGGCAAGCGTGTCGCCGGCGACATATTCGGCTCCGCATCCCCTGTCGGACAGTATATATCGGTAGGTGGTATATATTATAAGGTTGTAGGTGTCGCAGGCCAGACCACCGATATATCAATAGGAGGCAAGACCGACGACTGTGTTATAATTCCGGCATCAACTATGCGCAGGGCGTTTAATATGGGGGACAGGATTGACGGAGCCATGCTTCTTTTCGATGATGGTTTTAAACCATCCGATGCCCGCAGACAGATCGATCAGATAATAAGCCGTAATCATCCGGTCCACCCTGATGATCATAACGCTGTTTTCTTTTTTGATATATCCGAACAGTTCGCCATGGTTGACAATCTTTTCATAGGCATATCTCTTCTCGCTCTGTTTGTCGGATGCGGATCGTTACTTGCCGGGATAATCGGTGTAGGTAATATCATGTGGGTTATTGTCAAGGAGCGTACCCAGGAGATCGGTGTCAGAAGAGCAATCGGTGCGAAACCTGTCGATATCATAACCCAGATACTGTCAGAAGGTGTTCTGCTGACATTTATAGCCGGATTTGCCGGAATATGTTTTGCAGTAATGGCGCTTGCGATAGCCCAGATCCTGACCGCCGACGAGATATCGACCCCGCGGTTTCAGCTTACATTCAGCCAGGCTATGGCTATTGTATCCACTTTTGTGATCCTTGGCACGCTTGCCGGACTGATACCGTCAACCAAAGCTATGAAGATCAAGCCTGTAGAAGCAATGAGAGAAGGCAACTGATAATCTGAATAATATAACGACAACAATACAGCAATGAAAAAGTTTTTCAAAATTATGCTCTGGATAATCGTGATTCTGATTTTCCTCGGCACGTTCGTCTATCTTTTTAATAATTCACGACAGAAAGAGGTTACCTATGAACAGGTTGCCCCCAGGCGTATTGACATCGAACGCACTACGGTGCTCACCGGTAAGATCGAGCCTCGTGATGAAATCGAGATCAAACCTCAGATCTCCGGCATCATAGCCGAGGTAAATGTCGAGCCTGGTGACGAGGTCAGGGAGGGTGATGTGATAGCACGAATAAAGGTAATTCCAGATGAGTCTACACTATCCAATGCTCAGAATCGTGTCAATGTCGCCGAACTCGATCTCGAGGAGAAGCGTCTTGCATATGAACGTACACAGGCTTTATATGAGAAAAAGTTCGAGAGCCGGGAGAAATTCGAACAGGACCAGACTGCCTACCAGCGTGCCCTGCAGGAACTTGATGCCGCCCGTGACCAGCTGTCGATCGTAAAGGATGGTGTTTCCAATACCAATGCCCAGCAAAGTAATACGCTTGTAAGAGCGACCATTACAGGACTTGTATTGGAGGTTCCCATCAAAGTAGGCAGTTCGGTGATACAGGCCAATACGATGAATGACGGAACAACTATAGCCAAGATAGCCGATATGAACGATCTTCTGTTCATTGGAAAAATTGATGAGACCGAGGTAGGATTGCTTGCCGAGAATATGAACATGTCAATATCCGTCGGTGCGTTGCCCGACGAGTCCCTGAAGGCCCGGATAGAGAAAATAGCTCCTATCGCGACAGAAGAGAACGGTGCCAATACATTTGAGCTCAAGGCCGCGATTGACAATCCCGGAGATATGAAACTGAGGGCCGGCTACAGTGCCAATGCTACTGTCATACTCAATAGTGTGACCGGTGTTGTCGCTGTGCCTGAGAGTGTTGTTGAGTTTGCCGGAGACAGCACATTTGTTTACATTTGCGATTGTGGCGAAAAAGTTTCGTACACCCGGGTTCCGGTCGAGCTGGGTCTCAGCGACGGAGTGAACGTCGAGGTGAGATCCG
This sequence comes from uncultured Muribaculaceae bacterium, assembly GCA_910584665.1. Classification (GTDB taxonomy): domain Bacteria; phylum Bacteroidota; class Bacteroidia; order Bacteroidales; family Muribaculaceae; genus JAAVFS01. Next base: position 11,220 of record CAJUBL010000037.1, read on the forward strand.
ATAACATCACAGAGGACACAAAGTTACGTGGTAACGAGATCAAATAGTATAGTTATGAAATCAAACAGAATAATCATATTGCTCTCTCTGCTTGCCATCGCATGCTCTTCACGCAGTGAAGACTGGACTCTGCAGCGTTGTATTGACTATGCGCTTGATCACAATATAGACATCAGATTACGTGAACAGGAAATAGAGACCGGCAGGTTGCAGGTATCGGATGGAAAGCATGCATTCCTGCCTCAGATAACCGGCAGCGCGTCACAGTCGTTCAACTTCGGACGTGGTCTGACTGCCGAGAACACATATGCCAACCGTAACACATCCAGTTTTCAGGTAGGTGCGAGCGTCTCTCTTCCGATTTTCAGCGGATTGCGTAACAGCCGCACTCTGGAACAGGCCAGACTGAATTTACGTTCGATGACCTGGCAGCTGGAACAGGCTAAGGATAATGTCACATTGAATATAATAGCGCAGTATCTGCAGGTATTGTACAATATGGAGGTTGTCGAGACAGCTTCCAGTCAGGTCAGTCTGTCCGGCCATGAGCTTGAACGCCGTCGTTCGCTTGCCGGTACAGGCAGGATTGCCGAGGTTGAAGTTCTTGAGGCCGAGTCGCAGCTTGCACAGGATAAACTGACTCATGTCAATGCCCGCAACGATTATTCTCTTTCTCTGCTCGAACTTACACAGTTGCTGCAATTGCCGTCGGCCGATGATTTTGAGGTAGTTCCGCTGGATGGTAACGATCCGGTCATACCCTCGGCTTTATCTGTATATAACGATGCTCTGAACATTAACAGCGGCGTAATGGCCGCTTTGTCCGGTATCGAGGTCGCAAAGGCCGGAGTCGGGGTCGCACAGAGCGGATATATCCCTACCCTCTCTTTCAATGGCGGAGTCGGTACGAGTTACTATAAGCTTAATGGAGTCTCCAACATGCCATTTAGCAAACAGATGCGCGAGAATTACAGTACATATCTGGGATTTTCACTGAATATTCCCATATTTGACGCGCTGAATACACGTACATCTGTCAGGAAGGCACGCGTGCAGTTATTGTCGGCACAGCTGCAGGCCGATAAGGTGAGGAGTGATCTGTACAAGGCGATACAGCAAGCCCACGTACAGGCAATGGGTGCGCGGGAAAAATATATTACTGCGCAGACATCGCAGGAATCCGCCAGTGCATCATTCGAGGCTATGAGGGAGAAATATAATCTCGGACGTGCCACATCGACAGAGTACGAGCAGTCTAAGAACAATCTTTTTTCAGCACGGATACAATTGATACAGGCCCGCTACGAGTATCTTCTGAGATACCGTATTCTGGACTTCTATCAGCATAGCCGGTAATAGCATACGGAACACTTCCGCTGACACGCATCAGGTCTCTGCTTAATGAGATCCTGATGCGTTTTTCTGATTGTTTGTGTTGATTTTCGATTGAAAATAAATTTGGAAAAAAACTGAAAAAATAGTAAATTTGTCGGGAAAACAGCAGAATTTACCCGTAAAGTAAATGTCTATTACTGTTTATATGTATGTAATTAATTGAACATAAGTCTGTTGGTGTTTTTATGTTTCACAACATAACTTTAAGGCATGTCATATGATAAAAAGTGATTTGGAAAAGGTGATAAGCGAGGATCTTGCTGAGATTTGGTCGATTCTTGATGGTGAGCAGAAACGTCGTATAATCGAAATGTTCTCAATCCATACCTTTAAGAAAAATCAGATAATATATGCCGAAAGTGAGACTCCTGAGAATCTATGGATACTTCTCAAGGGAAAAGTCAAGATCTACAAGGATGGTATGGGCGGACGACAGCAGATACTCCGCCTTATCAGACCTGTGCAATATTTCGGGTATCGTGCTTTCTTTGCCAGAGAGCCATATGTCTCGAGTGCGTCGGCTTTCGAGGCTTCGACTCTTGGTGCTCTTCCTATGACTTTTGTAGAACAGCTTATGAATGAGAACAATAAGCTTACGTGGTTTTTTATTCATGAACTGTCACGGAATCTCGGAGGGTCGGACACTCGGATCGTGAACCTGACACAGAAGCATATACGTGGACGTCTGGCCGAAGCTCTTATTGTACTTAAAGACAATTATGGCTATGAGGACGATGATTCTACACTGCGCATATATCTGTCGCGCGAGGATCTCGCCAATCTGTCCAATATGACTACAAGCAATGCTATAAGAACACTTTCCGGTTTTGTTGCGGAGAAGATCATAACAGTTGACGGTCGCCGTATCAGAATTCTTAATGAAGCTATGCTGCGCAAGATATCAAAGTTCGGATGATCATTGCCGTATGATCTTTCCCGATGAAGTCCGGTCAAACTTTTTTGAAAATATAATCTCACGGGGTAATTCGTGAGATTTTAATTTCTTACGTAACAGTGACATTAAGTCTTCAGTATCACATGCATCTCCCTCAATATGCAGTATGATATGTTGCCCCCATTTTTCATCCGGACCTGACGATATATAGAATACCTGTCCGATTAAAGATGAAATTTTTCTTTCCAATATCTCAGGATGCACTTTAAGACCTCCTGTAATAATGACATTGTCATGACGCCCCAGCCATCTGAACCGTTTCTCGTCGATCAGTTCGACGACATCGTTCGTTCTGAGTTCTGTGAATGATTGCAGAGATGAATGTATTATAAGACATGATCTGTCGTCGGCACTGAAACGATAGCCTGGCAATGCAATATATTCATTGTCGCTGTCGGTCGAAATATGACGTAAGGCTACATGGCTGCATGTCTCGGTCATACCATAGGTCGAGTATGATTTGAATCCGGCTTCGTATAATCTCAGTTCGGCTTCATGTGACAATGGAGCACCTCCTATTATGACATTCCGGATTTCGTAGTCATGTTCCACTGCCAGCAGTCCGTCAAGTTGTGCCGGTACTACTGGCAACAGATCGATATGACCATAATCTTTGTCCGGCAGCGGACGGCTTGACGGATGTTCCATATATAATGTGGATCCTGAAACAAGTGCCCGTACAATCATCATTTTCCCGGCAATATAATCTGCCGACAGCGGGCATACGAGTGTAGATCCGGAATTGAGACCGAAGAACCGGCATGTCGATTCAGCTGAGGCAATCATATCGGATTTCAACAGTCTTATTGTCTTTGGCTTCCCGGTCGAACCGGATGTATGAGCCTCGATATATTGTTTGCGGTCATTCCATCTTTCAAGGAAATTCCCGGTAGCGCTGTCATCATATATTATCATGTCGACTGTTTATTCAAGACCCCGTTCCCCAATTCCTGTTAAACCAGTGGTCGCATATGTTGAGATGTTTTTTCTTTGTGAAGATGGAGTGTACTTTACGACAGATGAACAAAGGAAAAGACGCTCAGGATATGCGGTGCAATGGTAATTTTATGACAGGAACGGGCCGTTATTATAAGCAATTATTAACTGAAAGAATTTAAAATTCGATCCGACGCACAGCCACGGCCATTCCTTGGCTGTTTTGCTTTAAATCAGCTCAAAGACTGTCTGCCCCTGATTTAACAGGAATTGGGGAACGGGGTCTGAATGCCGGTTCACCCCATACGGCATTGATGTCATAGCAAAGTCTGCCGTTATCAACTCTGAGAGGCGAGGTGATATTGTTGCTGTATAGAGTTCCTGTACCGAGTCCCTGGGGCATATCTGTTTTCTTTGAGGCTGTCCACTGAGCAATTGCATTAAGGCCTATGTCCGATTCGAGTGCCGATGTCGCCCACCATCCAATCCCGCGCTCTGTCGCATCTTTTATCCAGCCGTCGCAGGTGCTGAAACCTCCGTGAAGCGACGGTTTAAGTATGACATAACGTGGCATTGTACCGTCGAGAAGGTAACAGCGCCTGTCGTAGTCCATATTGCCTATCAGTTCCTCGTCGAGTGCGATATCGATTGGAGAATTTCGGGTTATTTCCCTCATGAATTTCCATTGTCGTGTTCCTATAGGCTGTTCTATCGAATGGATATCGTAGCGGGCGAGACGTTCAAGCTTTCCAAGTGCATCATCTGGTCTCATGCTACAGTTCGCATCAAGTCTGAGTGTCAGCTGATCGGATGGGAATGAGTCTCTTACATGTCTTATCAGATCCACTTCCCTGTCAAAGTCAATACCTCCGATCTTGATTTTTATACAGGAGTATTTTTCCGATATTTTCCGGTCGATTCGTTTCAGCATGGTATCAAAATCACCCATCCATACGAGTCCGTTTATCGGAATGTCAGATAGTCCGAGCTGCCAGCCCGATTCAAAAATATTATGTGTTCCTCCGTTGATAAGATCCCTCATTGCAGTCTCGAATCCGAACTTTATGGAGGATTCTCTTATGGAGTTTATATCTATAGAATTGATATTGCGGCATAAACCGGCCACAATGGATTCATATAACGGCGTGTCATCTGCCCCGAGACCACGAAAAACAGCACATTCCCCCACTCCGCTCAGTCCTGAGCCGAGATCGGTGACCTTTACAAAATAGGTCTCCTTGACAGTCATGACCTGTCGGGATGTGATGGCCTTGAATTTGAATTTCAGGTCGTGACGTGTATAGGATGCCGTAAGCATTATCCCGGGAATTTAGGGAACTGGTCAAAATCAGGATCACGTTTTTCCAGAAATGCATTTTTACCCTCCTGAGCCTCGGCCATGAGATAATACATGAGAGTGGCATCACCGGCAAATTCCATCAGACCGCGCTGTCCGTCAAGTTCGGCGTTGAGACCCCGTTTGATCATACGTACTGCCATCGGGCTGCGCCGGCATATGGTCTCGCACCACTCTATTGTCTCATCTTCGAGACGGTCAAATGGTACGACAGCATTGATCATACCCATATCGAGAGCCTCACTGGCGGTGTACTGACGGCACAGGAACCATATTTCGCGGGCCTTTTTCTGCCCTACGCAACGTGCGAGATAGCTTGATCCGAAACCGGCATCGAAGCTGCCCACTTTGGGTCCCGTCTGTCCGAATCTGGCGTTCTCCGAGGCGATTGTCAGGTCACATACTACCTGCAGTACATTGCCGCCACCTATCGAATATCCGTTTACCATAGCGATAACAGGCTTGGGAATGGATCGTATTGCTTTATGCAGGTCAAGAACATTAAGTCGCGGCATACCGCCTTCATCGATGTATCCGCCTATACCCTTGACCCTCTGGTCGCCGCCTGAGCAGAATGCCTTGTCTCCGGCACCGGTCAGGATCACGACTCTTATATCGGACGTTTCACGGCAGTAACTGATAGCGTCGAGCATTTCACGGTTTGTGAGAGGCCTGAACGCATTGTACACTTCGGGACGGTTGATTGTTATTTTTGCTATTCCCTTGTATTGCTGAAAAAGTATGTCGGTATATTCTTTGATTGTTTTCCAGTCGCGCTGACTCATAGTTATATTATATTTCGGTTAATGAATTGTTTCATGATTTCCGCACTGTCGGTTGACGAAGTTCTGACCAGGAGTAACGACGGACGGGTATCGTCATCGAGCATATGTTTCAGTGACATGTCGAGTTCTGTCATATCGGAGGCTTCATATGTTTTGAAACCCAGGCAGCCGGCGACAGACTTTATGTTAAAATCGCGTTGTACAACAAGATATCGGTCGACCTGATCATAGTCACATGTCCCTTTGATATAATTGAATATGCCTCCGCCACCGTTTGCAATGACAACCATTTTGAAATTTGCAGGAATACTTTCGATTGATAATCCTGACATATCGTAGGCCGCGCTCATGTCACCGGTGATCAGCATTGTGCCGCCACCGTTATAACACATCGAGGCACCTATTGCAGTCGACGTGCTGCCCTCGATGCCGCTCACACCACGGTTGCAGTCATGGCGGTGATGGACATAAGGCAACAGCTGGGCGTATCTCACAGACATGCCGTTCGACAGTTGTATATTGAACTTCCCTGGAGTGAGAGATAATATCCGTGTTATTGCAGTCATGTCACTCCAGGGCGCTTTTTCGATATATTTTTTTGCATAGCCGACAGCCTTTGATGCCGCTTTCAGCCATTGCAAGGTATAGTCGCTGTGCTCATTGGTGCGGCGCATAGCAGAGACTATCTGCGGGTAAAAGCTTTCGGGAGCAGTATCGACAGTCAGAGACAGTGAGCCGTATGTGTCCTGTGATATATCGTCACAGCCTATATGCCAGTGCTCCGTATGGCGGTTCCTAAGATATTTCTTGAGATGGGCCGATAAAATCGCTCCTCCGTGTGATATTACTATATCCGGCATCAGATTCTGAGCTTCGTCACAGGTTATACCGGATAAAACGGTATCGATAGTGCTGATGATCCCATATCCATGAAGATTGGAAATGGAATCGGCCATAACTATAAAGTTACCGAATGAACACAGACGGTTAAGAGACCTATTGAGACGCCGGTCCGGATGATAACAGCCTGCAACAATCATTACACGTGTTGCCGGAGTCAGTCGGTCGGCAAGTCCCGTTATATCTTTTTGGCATAGAGACATCGCCCGGCCTATTTTTTTTATAAGACGCGGTCTGTCGTCTGACGGCAGGATATTCCTGTCAATACCGCTGACTGACGGATCTGGGATCTCGATATTCAGATGAACCGGTCCGCCGGGATATCCGATGGCTGAGTTTATGGCGTCATTTATAACGACATCCCGGTAGAATGCTGTGTCCCGTGAGTCTATATTGAACCGATGTCCCACAAACTCTCCGTAGGCTGTCGTCTGGACAATCGTCTGCCCGTCATTTCTGTTGATCCATTCATGGGCGCGATCGGCCGAAATTGCGATCAACGGGATATGACGGTACGACGCTTCGGCAAGTGCCGGTGCATAGTTCAGCATTGCCGAACCGGATGTGCACACTAAAGCCACACAATCACCGCTTACCGACGCCATACCGAGGGCCATAAACGCTGCCGACCGTTCATCTATTACAACGGTGATCTGTATTGAGCCGGCCGAGTCTATCGCTTCGATCAAAAGGGCATTGCGAGAACCGGGTGATACCACGGCCCGCTTCACTCCATGAGCCGTGAGCAATGCCGCCACGGCGTGGCAACATTCTCTTTCGGCATTCATGATCTGAATGAAGTACGTACGATTGTCTGCTCTCTGTCCGGACCTACTGAGAGAATAGTGATCGGTGTCTCAAGTTCTTTCTCGAGGAAATTGATATAGTTCATGAAGGCCTCCGGAAGCTGATTTTCGGCATTGAACTTTGTCATGTCGGTTTTCCAGCCGGGAAGTGTTTCATATATAGGCTTGATATCGTCTGTGTTCACATCAAACGGGAAACGGTCTGTTCTCTTTCCATCAATCTCATAAGCAACACAGGCCTTGATCTCATCAAAACTGTCAAGGACATCGCTCTTCATCATTATAAGCTGGGTCACACCATTGATCATAATGGCATACCTGAGCGCGACAAGATCAATCCATCCGCAACGGCGTTCACGTCCTGTTACCGCACCGTACTCGTGGCCGAGGTCGCGTATCGTCCTGCCGGTCTCATCAAAAAGTTCGGTCGGGAACGGACCGCTGCCTACACGTGTGCAGTAGGCCTTGAATATGCCGTATACTTCTCCGATCCTGTTTGGTGCGACGCCAAGACCGGAACAGGCACCTGAACAGATCGTATTGCTTGAAGTCACAAATGGATATGAACCGAAATCCACATCAAGCAGTGTGCCCTGCGCACCCTCACATAGCACACGCTTGTTATGACGTAGTGCATTGTTGATCTCATATTCACTGTCAATGATGTCGAATGATTTCATGTACTCGATACCCTGAAGCCATTTTGTTTCAAGTTCAGAAAATTCAGGGTTTTCACCCATGGCTGCAAGCATGGCTGCATGACGGTCACGCGCTACAGTATATTTTTCTTCGAAATTATGGAAGACATCGCCAAGCCTCAGTCCGTTACGTGAAACCTTGTCGGTATATGTGGGGCCGATCCCCTTGCCGGTAGTGCCGATCTTTCCGGAACCTTTGGCTTTTTCATTTGCTGCGTCAAGAAGTCGATGTGTGGGAAGTATCAGATGCACTTTCTTCGAGAGTTTAAGAATCTGCTTCAATGGAATGCCGCTGGCTTCAAGAGCCTCGGCTTCTTCTTTGAACAGTATGGGATCGAGGACAACGCCATTCCCTATGATATTGGTCTGTCCTTTCTGGAAAATACCTGAAGGGATAGAGCGCAGAACATATTTCTTACCGTCAAACTCCAGTGTGTGACCGGCATTGGGGCCTCCCTGGAAGCGTGCTACGATGTCATAGGCGGGTGTGAGGACATCAACGACTTTGCCTTTACCCTCATCGCCCCATTGTAATCCTAACAGAACATCAACCTTTGTCATGATAATGAATGTATTATTAATGATTATTATTCCTGAATTGTGCTGTTTTTTGCTCTCCGGTCTCACGCCTGATGCGTCGCGAGCATCGCGCACATGTGCCGTATACCGACATTGATACATACTCCGGGGAGAATGATCCGAATTTCATGTTGCCAAGTTCCTTGGTGACAGTTGAACTGCGCAGGTCGGTAATTTTGCCGCATACATTGCATATCAGATGCAGCTGGTTGCCTGAGGGCAGCCTGAGAGTGCACTCATACAGGTATTGTCCGTCGGCAAACTGCTGACGTCTTACGAGATTGGCTTTCATAAGCAACGCTATTGTGTTATATATTGTAGCCCTGCTCACGCGGTCTCCGTTAGAACTGATAGCATATGAAAGCGTCTCAAGGTCAAAATGACCCGGGCATTGTGATAATGCCTGTATCACGACCTTACGTTCGTAGGTCTCTCTGAGTCTGTGTGCCCTGAGATACGAATTGAAAGCCGTCATAAGACTGTTTGTGTTTCTGCTGTCGCTCATTGCCTGTTTCTCGAGTTGTCTTTGCGAGTACAAAGATAGCTTTATTCGTCGGTTCTGCCAAATTTTTCGGAGTTAACAGGAATGCCTGATGGCCTTCATTCGGATGTGGTTCATTTGTTATCTGGTTTAGAGGAGTTCTGCATGATGTTATGGCTGTTCATCTGGTTTATCACAGCCGTGCGGTTTGTCATTATAAGCGAAGTGATATAGACTGTGAAGATCGGAAACATCATCATGCCTAACGCAGCCAGCAATGCCGACAGGATACGTCCTACAGGAGTGACGGCATTGATATCACATCCTACTGTCGTGACATCCATGACGGCCCACCATAAAGCATCGGTATAATCTCTGACAGATGTATTCACCGGATGTTCGAACATGAAAAAAACGAGACTTGCAAAGTATATTGTGGCCAATAGAGTCATAAGGTAGGTCACAAACAGCCCGGTAGCCCTGTTGTAGGCAAACCACCCGACTATTATGGCCATTGCATATCCGCCTCTTACGAGTGGTATGAACTGTATAAGAAACATTATATTGTCGGAGAATGTCCATCCGAAGTGATGTATTATCTGGAGATACGGAACCGATACAAGAAGAAATATGAAATGTGTGGCGAGGTAATGCCATTTTTTGCGGGCGAGCAGCAATTCAATAAAAAAATCGGATAAGAACACTATGCAGATCCATAGTTGCGTTTTCATAAAATGTGGCTGACCATAGAAGTATTTTCCTTTGAATGTGTCGATAGATATGCTTATTATCAGGAATATGGATAATGTCAGCATCAATATGTGCAGCATGAAATACAGTATGTCGACCGATTCCTGCCGGCCATTGACAAGTCGTAGTTTTATGTTTGCCGGAATTTTCATTGTTATGATGAATTAAACTGTACTTATAACTGATTAACAATGATTGTTGTATTTGGTTTAGAATATTCCCGGAACATATCATGATGTTTTTTTGTTATAATATGAGAGATATAGGATATATAACAATATAAATAAAAACTAATATCAATATACTATGAAACAGGATATAAGTTACGAACAGGCCATAAAGACCACAGGTACTGTGCTGATAGAGTTTTATGCATCATGGTGTCCTCATTGCCAGCGTATGATACCGGTTGTAAAACAGGTTGAGGAATTGCTTGGAGAGCAGGCTCCCGTCTATAAATATGATATAGACCGGCATGAAGCAGAATCTGATCAGGCCGGGGTTGAGATTGTGCCTACATTTATTATTTTTAATAATACACGTGAGATGTGGCGTCATGCAGGTGAGATTACTGCGGATGAATTGCTTAAGGCTGTTTATTCCTCAATGCAGGCATAACGAGTTTATTCTTTCTGCAAAAGATTTTTTCTCAGAACCTTTTTCATTATGATAAAATAAGCTGCGAGCATGATGGTTCCTGTCAGTGCCCATGTTATCGGATATATCATCAGTAACTGGGAAAATGTATCCCATAAATGTGATGAGCACCATACTATACGTAGTATGCATGTACCTAAAATGGTGACAATCATCGGTAATACAGAGTAACCCACAGCTCTTAAAGCGCCTCCGGGTATTTCATAGGAACAAGCCATGAACTGGAATAACAGCACGCCGCATATGCGCATGGCGGCATGTCCGGCGACTGCGGGATCATCGGTAAAGACACTTATCGCATATGGACTGATCCCATATATCAGTATGTTAAGTATTCCGCAGCTTACCAGGCTGAGTATCATGCATCGCTTGAATATGCTTCGGCACATGTCATATTGTCCTGCCCCGAAATTCTGTCCTACAAACGCTATGCAGGCCTGAGTGAAGGCTACAATGACGAAATAGCAGTAAAACTCGTAGGTCAGAGCTACGGCCGAGCCTGACACTGTCTCCGGTCCGAAGGAATTTATACCCGACTGGATAAATACATTTGAGAGTGCGAAAACCATGCCCTGCACTCCTGCCGGGAGACCTATCTGGATTATTTTTTTCAGTTCGGTGGAATAAAATCGTATGTTTTTCAGATGTAGCTTTATATCGCCGGTTTCCTTTAACAGAAGATAAATGATGCCGGCCGCACTGACGTAGTTTGATATAGATGTCGCTATGGCTACACCTTCAACCTGCATTCCCATTCCGATAACAAAAACAAGATTCAGTGTGACATTTACGAGTCCACCTCCCACAAGGCAGTAGAAAGGTCGTTTTGTGTCACCTATACTTCGCAGTATTGCAGACCCGAAATTGAAAATCATCATTCCCGGAAATCCTGTTGAAAAAATCATAAGGTATTCAGTGGCCTTGTCAATGACTTCGGACGGGGTCTCAAGCAACGTGAGGATATGACGGGCTACCGATAGTCCGATTGCAGTCATGCCTATGCCACATACAATTGCAAGGCAGATTGATGTCGAGACGGCTTTGCGTATTCCATCTCCGTTGCGTTGCCCTATGAAGTTTGCAATTATGACATTGGCTCCCAGGGATAATCCCATGAACAGGTTGACAATCAGGCTTATTACCGGCCCGTTGGATCCGACTGCCGCCAAAGCACCGTGACCCACAAACTTGCCTACGACAGCAATGTCCACAGCGTTAAAAGACTGCTGGACTATACCGCATGCGAGAATCGGTATTACAAACATTATGAGTTTGCGCGTCAGCCCTTCCCGTTCAAGCATGTTTATGCTCGACTTGTGTGTATTGTTGCTCATGATTTCATTGATGCCATATTGCGTTGTAATCCAAGAAGACGCTGGTACATTTGCTCTTGGTTATCAAACTCGTTGGTATATGTTTTTATTTTTTCGAGGTCGGTACGGGTGAGTCTGAAACTTCGTGTATTTAAAATACGTCGTTTCGCAAATTTCTTTTCGAGCTCGAATGCCGCCCGTCTGCGGGCATTTACCGGAATAGTGAGCACCGATCCGTCTTTGTAATCGATATCCCGTGTTGTTGAAATAAATCTGTAGCCGCCGTCTTCATGTTTAGTTATATGCATATAGCCCGCCGCAACAGTGCGATCATACTCGTATTTAGCCTCTTTGATGCGTCTGAGTGCAAATTCCACAAGATCAATAAACTCTATGGTGTCAGCATCCGGAATGTCATCCCCAAGACCTTCGATTTGTGAGAAACGTTTCATCAGTTCAAAAAACAGATTTAGTGTCACGCGTGTATCGCCGTTAGCGGTATGTACAGCATCTTTTATTACTGCGACACCGAGTTCCTCAGCGCAATAGGACAGGCCGGGTCCGGAGTAAAACGGCACATTGTTATGGCGGCCTATGCAATACCAGTAAAGATGACGCAGCTCTATATGCCGTTTTAAATCCAATCCTGTTATACCGGCTTTGGATGCGGCCTTGAAGTCGTCAATCAAAGAAAAACCGACAATATATTCTGTTGAATTGAAGAGTTGTTGGATTTCCTCTTTTAAAGAGTTCACATGTGGCTCGCTTACAACCATTTCAGGGGTTATGTGATGTATCGAAGTATCCCAGCGTGACAGTCGTGTAGGTTTGAACCGATGGTAGAAAACCTCGTCACCGGCCGCATTCATTACCGAAATCTCGATCAGTTCCTCGATGAATACACCTTTATATCGACCTTGGGCCGACTCGGTGTCAAAACATAAAAAATCTTTTACCATTACCTGTTGAAATCCATAATTGACCTGCAAATATACGGAGAATATTCGATGAAAAGAATAGCGAAAGTCATGCGGAGCATGGTTCGCGGTGGCGAAGCCAATTCTTTGAGTCAAATATACTAATAAGTCGAGAGAAAAGAACAAGCTTGCTTGTACTTTTCCGGGCGTGAGTATCTAAGACGCAGTTAAAGATACGGATAAGTCTAATACAAAACTATCCGCACCGGAGTGTTTTTACCGGTGATTTGTCCTGATCATTATTTTGACGGATCTGTTTTTAGTCGATTATTCCGATTTCTGTTCATTTTATCCGCTGTCTGTAAATTTTCACATCTACATTCGTCTGTTTTGAAAAATTGAATGTAAATTTGTACTTTGCAAATTTAAAATCAATCTAACTATACATTTTATTGTCAAATGAAACGTTTTATCACATTGCTGTTGAGTACGATAGCCGTGCTTGGCATGTCGGCACAGATTGTCGAGCCCATACAGTGGAGCGCGACAACAACAATGGACACGGAAACAGAGGGGCATATAACTCTTAGTGCCACAGTTGAGGATGGTTGGCATCTTTATGATCTGACTTTGCCCGACGGCGGTCCGAATCCTACAAAAATATCATTCGAGACAACTCCGGGAATCAGACTTGAGGGTGATCTGATCCCCTCCATACCGGCAAAAGTATGTGTTGACATGATTTTCCATCTTGAACTCGGCTGGTGGGAAAGTGATGTTTCGTTTGAACAGAAATTCAGAATTGTTGATGGCGAGAGCAACAGAATTGATGCCACTGTTTCATTTCAGGCCTGCAACGGCAGTTCGTGTATAGCTCCTTCACGGGAGGTCTTCGAGCTTGTGGTGAATACCCCCGGAGCTACCGTGACAGAAAATAATGATGTAGCCGTAGCCGTAGACAAAGAAACTACATCGGCATCAGTCAATAATGAGATCAATGATCTATGGGCACCGGTCGAGGCCGGTGAGTCCGCCGAGTCTATATCTTCATCACCATGGTGGCTGATATTTATCTGGGGATTCGGCGGTGGACTTCTTGCGTTGCTCACGCCATGTGTATGGCCTCTTATACCAATGACTGTCAGCTTCTTCCTGAAGAAAGGAACTCCTAAAGGCAAATCTGTCAGGGACGCGATGATCTATGGCTGTTCAATTGTTGTAATCTATCTTGTGCTCGGATTGCTTATTACAGTTATTTTCGGTGCCAGCAAACTCAATGAGTTGTCTACCAACGCTCTGTTCAATATAATATTTTTCCTTTTATTGATTGTTTTTGCTGTTTCATTCTTCGGTGCATTTGATATCAAACTCCCGTCGAAGTGGAGCAATGGTGTCGACAACCGCGCTGAGCGCACTACTGGCCTTGTCAGCATTTTTTTCATGGCATTCACGCTTGCATTGGTATCTTTCTCCTGTACCGGTCCCATCATCGGAACCCTCCTTGTCGAGGCCGCGACTATGGGTAATATTACAGGCCCGGCTATAGGAATGACCGGATTTGCTATTGCTCTCGCTTTGCCTTTCACCCTTTTTGCAATCTTCCCCGCATGGCTTAAGGAAATGCCGCGCTCGGGTGGCTGGCTCAACTCAGTAAAAGTTGTTCTCGGATTTCTTGAACTCGCCCTGTCGCTGAAATTTCTGTCGGTTGCCGATCTGGCATACGGGTGGGGAATCCTTGACCGTGAGGTGTTTATTTCCTTATGGGTAGTAATATTTGCTATGCTGGGTATGTATCTGCTCGGCAAAATCAGATTCTCTCACGACTCTCAGATCGAGCACGTATCGGTAAGCCGTTTCTTCCTCTCACTGATTTCGTTCAGTTTTGCAATCTATCTTATTCCCGGTCTATGGGGAGCTCCGCTCAAAGGGGTCAGCGCTTTTGTTCCGCCGTTGTATACTCAGGATTTTAACCTCTATGCCGGAGGTCAGTTTGAAGAGTTTGATGATTATGAGAAGGGTATGAGATATGCCGAAGTTAACAACCGGCCTGTTCTTGTTGATTTCTCAGGATACGGATGTGTCAATTGCCGTAAGATGGAGGGCGCTGTATTTGATACCGATGTCGTAAGCGATCTTATCAAGGAGAACTTTGTCCTCATAAAACTTATGGTTGATGACAAACAGGCTCTTTCACAACCCATGACAGTTGAGGAAAACGGGAAAAAGATTGTTCTCGAGACTGTGGGCGACAAGTGGAGTTATCTCCAGAGACATAAGTTCGGTGCAAATACTCAGCCATACTATGTGATCCTTGACGGTGCAGACGGTACTATGCTCACCGATGCCCGCAGTTATGACGAGAATATAACCGAATATGTAGAATGGCTTAACTCCGGTATTGCCAATTTTAAAGATTAAATCATGCAACATACCCGGGAAGAAAAAATCGAGGCCTTGGGGCGTGTGCTTGATACTCTGGACCGTCTTCGTGCAGAGTGTCCTTGGGACCGCAAGCAGACTAATGAATCGTTACGTCCCAATACTATTGAGGAGGTATACGAACTGGCCGATGCATTGCTGGCCGGAGATAATGCAAATATAAAAAAGGAACTCGGTGATGTACTTCTTCATGTGATATTCTATTCTAAGATAGGTGAAGAGAAAGACGCATTCGATATAGCTGATGTTGCCGACGAACTTAACCGGAAACTCATCTTCAGACATCCCCATATTTTTGGGGATGTCAAAGTTGAAGATGCTCATACTGTTGAGCTTAACTGGGAACAGATAAAACTCAGGGAAAAAGATGGCAATAAAACCGTACTGTCGGGTGTTCCCGTTTCTCTTCCGCCCCTGATCAAGGCTTATCGTATACAGGAGAAGGCAGCCAATGTCGGGTTTGACTGGGAAAAGCCGTCACAGGTATGGGATAAGGTAAAGGAGGAAATTCTGGAATTCGAACAGGCCGTCGGCAGGCTTGGAAAGGATGAGCAGGAGAATGAGATGGGCGATCTTATATTCAGCATTGTGAATGCATCCCGTCTTTATGGCATACATCCTGACAATGCTCTCGAACATACCAACAAAAAGTTTATAACCCGTTTCAACTATATTGAAAAATGTGTCCTTGACTCCGGCCGTTCTCTTAAAGATATGACTCTCGGTGAACTTGACCGTCTGTGGAATGAGGCAAAGGAACATTCATCTATTTAACTGAAGCTTTGAATGAAACGTTATATAATATCGGTTGTGACATTGATGATATCAATGGTCCCGTTTGCCAAAGATAACTGTCAGTATCAGTTTACCCGACCACGGCATTTTATGAAAGTGGTTGTAGACAGAATAGATAATTCGAATAGCGATCACGTGTCTCGTGTGAGTTGCACCCTTGTGGGTGTCCCTCATACTTCGTCTCGTGTGGATTCAGTCACTGCAGTTATAAAAGGCCGTGTTGTAAAGGCAACCGATATTGACGGCATAGACTTCGGACGTTACTTCCAATGGGAAGATGAAGGTGCTGTACCTGTTGATGTAGACATCCAGCATACACGCGTTTTCTCTCCGAATGACTCCGTCAGATTCCATACTGTACATGGTGTATATACTTCACCGTTAAAAAAGAAATAGCGTGATTGTCTGCATAACCGAGAAACCGAGTGTAGCACGCGATATAGCAGATATTTTAGGCGCCGTTACAAAGCGTGACGGCTACTATGAGAACGACAGGTATCAGGTTACATGGACGTTCGGACATCTGTGTACCCTTAAAGAACCGGCCGACTATACCGAACGGTGGAAAAGGTGGTCATTGGGATCATTACCTATGATACCGCCACGTTTCGGTATCAAGCTGATACCCGAAAAGAGCATCGAACACCAGTTTGAGGTTATAAAAAAGCTTATCTCTGCAGCTGATGAGGTCATAAACTGTGGTGATGCCGGACAAGAGGGTGAATTGATTCAAAGATGGGTCATGCAGCTTGCCGGGGTAAAATGTCCTGTAAAACGACTTTGGATTTCATCTCTGACCGATGAATCGATCCGAGAGGGATTCAGTAAACTGAAACCTCAGGAGGATTTTGCAAACCTTTACCATGCAGGACTCTCACGGGCTGTCGGAGACTGGATACTTGGTATGAATGCCACTCGTCTTTATTCACTTAAGTATTCATCTCCGGGCAATGTTCTGTCGGTGGGACGCGTACAGACCCCCACCCTCGCTATGATTGTGGCTCGCCACAAGGAGATCGAGGCGTTTAAGTCATCCGATTTCTGGGAACTGAAAACTACGTATCGTGAGGTTACATTCAATTCAACGGCCGGTCGTTTCAATACTGTCGAAAGTGCAAATGATGCATTGGCCAGAGTAGCCGGCCAACCTTTTTCTGTTACCGATGTCAGCGAGAAAACGGGCAGGGAATCCGCCCCCAGGCTGTTTGATCTCACATCTCTTCAGGTTGAGTGTAACAAACGCTGGGGATGGACGGCCGATGACACTCTGCGGCGAATACAGTCTCTATATGAGAAAAAAGTCACGACATATCCCCGTGTCGATACGACCTATCTTAGTACGGATATATACCCTAAGATTCCTGAAATACTGCAGCGTATGACTCCGTATGCCGATCTTACGGCGTCACTTCTCGCTTCATCGATAACCAGAACTTCACGTATATTTGACAATGCAAAGGTTACTGACCACCATGCCATTATTCCTACAGGAGAGTCTCCGTCCGTGTTGCAGGGAGAGGAAAAACAACTGTATCATCTGATAGCTTTGAGATTCATTGCCGCCTTTTATCCGGATTGTGTTTTCCAGCTGACCACAGTCATGGGTGAATCATCAGGTATCAGGTTCAAAACTATAGGAAAAGTTATCACTTCTTCCGGATGGAGACAGGTCCTTCAGCCTGTTCAGAATGACAATGACAAGGATAAGGATGACGAGGGCCGAATACTCCCTCCGTTTAATGTGGGAGAGACCGGACCCCACAATCCGTCGTTGCAGAAGAAAGCCACACAGCCTCCTAAGTACTATACCGAGGCGACATTGTTGCGTGCGATGGAATCGGCCGGGAAGATTGTTGACGATGAAAAGATCAGAGAAGCTATGAAGGAAAACGGCATTGGTCGTCCGTCAACCCGCGCTGCAATTATAGAGACATTGTTTAAACGACGCTATATATATCGGCAGCGTAAGAATATCATGGCATCAGCTGCAGGCATATCGCTGATCGACACCATAAATCAGGAACTTCTCAAGAGTCCGAAATTAACCGGTATCTGGGAGAATCGTCTCAGACGTATCGAACGGGGAGAGTATTCGGCCACAGAGTTTATTGAGGAACTGAAGAAACAGATCAATGAGATTGTCATAAATGTATTGAGTGACAATTCAAATCTACATATAGATACTCTGGTTGAGGAAACCGGGAAAAAAGCAGTTAAAAAGACTCGTACACCACGTGCAAAAAAAACGGAAATTACCGATTATACAATGATCGGGTGTCCGCTATGCGGTACGGGACATATAATGAAAGGCCGTACAGCCTATGGGTGCAGCAATTACAAAGAGTGTCAGTTCCGGTTGCCATTTGAAGAATACAGTGATACACTGACACCCGGACAGCTGGCAGCCCGTATAAAAAAGAATTTTAAAAATTAGTTGTAGTCCGGCTCTAACGATTTTCAGGCATCAGTCAGAAAAATACTTTCAGAATATGTCAGGATTGATTTTTAATATATAAATATCACAAGAATGAGCAAGTTTGAACTTTTCCCGGTAGTTGACCTCAATGGTAATGTCATAGGTAGTGCGACACGGGAGGAATGTCATTCCGGTTCTATGAAACTTCATCCGGTCGTACATCTTCACATCATTGATACTGAAGGCCGTATATACCTTCAGAAGCGTTCGTCTGACAAAGATATCCAACCAGGTAAATGGGACACTGCTGTCGGCGGACATGTCGATTTCGGCGAGACTGTCATAGATGCTCTTGCACGAGAGACGATGGAAGAGCTTGGTATAAGGGCTGAAAACTATTTTCATCTTATCACTTACGATTTCACAAGTGACCGTGAGCACGAGCTTGTAAATGCATATTGTATGATTGTCGATCCGTCCACATTCAATCCTGATTATAATACCGGTGAGATCGACAAGGCGTGCTTCTGGACCATTGATGAAATCGATGCCGTCAAGGGCAGGAATATCCTGACCCCGAATTTCGAGAGTGAGTTTGACCGCATCAGAGATCTGATATTCGAACTGTTATGAGTCAGTTGATGCAATGGATTACAGTAGGAATCATTTTCCTTGTAATAATATTCATATTGGCCTTGCGGATAAGGAAACGGGGCAGTCACATTCCTGAATGTGGTGACTGCCCCGGTTGTCCGTTAAACGATAATTGTGATCGTAAGAATCTCAGGCGGTGAATATTCCGGATGGTAGCTCGATATGAGGGCCGACGTTCGGATTACCTTATCAGTCAAGTTTATGTATTACGAGACCTGAACGAAGTTTCGGTTCAAACCATGTTGTCTTGGGAGGCATGATATTTCCGGTATCAGCGATGTCCATGAGCTGTTTCATTGATACGGGATATAGTGCGAGTCCGGCAATCATTTCCCCGCTGTCGACGCGTCGCTTCAGTTCTCCGAGACCTCTTATGCCACCCACGAAGTCTATGCGGTTGTCACTGCGCAGGTCCATGATTCCGAGTATGTCACGCAGTATCAGGTCACTTGAGATTGTAACATCGAGCACACCTATCGGGTCACTGTCGTCATAGCGGCCTTCTTTAGCTGTAAGCGAATACCAGTGGCCGTCAAGATACATAGAGAAGTTGTGAAGTTTCCTGGGCCGATATTCTTCAGTTCCCATATCGTTTACCTCAAAGTTCTCTTTCAGACGACTGATAAATTCATCGGCAGTAAGCCCGTTAAGATCTTTCACGACGCGGTTATAATCAATTATATTCAGATGTGATGCAGGGAAAGCGACTGCGAGAAAGAAATTATATTCCTCGTCTCCGCGATGATCCGGATTGGCTTTGGCTTTCTCGTTACCGACGAGAGCTGCGGCTGCCGTACGATGATGACCGTCAGCAATATATAATGACGGGATCTTTTCAAACTCCCGTGTTATCGTATCAATGGTTTTATCGTCGTCAACAACCCAGAAATGATGCCCGAATCCATCCGGAGCCGTAAAATCATATTCTGGCTCACCGGCAGTGATGTCGTCTATAATTTTATCAAGTATTTCATTGTCGGGAAATGCGAAGAACACAGGTTCAATATTGGCATTATTGACCCGAACATGCTTCATGCGGTCTTCTTCTTTGTCCCTGCGGGTGAGCTCGTGTTTTTTTATAATACCGTTCATGTAGTCATCGACATTAGCGGCAATTACAAATCCATACTGAGTGCGGCCGTCCATTGTCTGTGCATAGATATAATAATGTTCTTTCTCATCCTGTACCAGCCAGCCGTTGTTCTGGAATGCAGTGAAGTTGCTGACAGCCTTAACATATACTTTGGGGTCATGCTCATCTGTTCCGGGTTCAAAGTCGATCTCGGGTTTGATGATATGATAAAGTGACTTCGGATTGCCGTCGGCTTCGGCTCTGGCTTCCTCTGAGTTTAGTACATCATACGGGCGTGATGCGACTTCGGTGATGAGTTCGCGTGGCGGGCGTATGCCTCTGAACGGTTTTACTTTTGCCATGGTATTTATATTTAATTGATTGATAAATGTCTGTGTATGTTCTATGAC
>CAJUBL010000038.1 GCA_910584665.1 uncultured Muribaculaceae bacterium
CTCTATATTACATGTTTTTTCTCGATAACAATGCATAAACGATACAATCGGCGTCTTTACGAATGCCTGTGATTATATTATAGTGGGAGGACGATGTTATTTTATTCTGCCTTTTACGAAAAGGATATGTGACTTTTTGGCATCGTTGGCACTCAAACGCATTCCTTTGACAAATTCTCCCCTACTCCGGGTCCGACCGTCAAAACGTACCTCTATCGAGGCTGTGTCGCCCGGAGCTATCGGATGATGCGGATACTTCGGGACCGTACATCCGCATTCCGCAAACACCCGCCATATCACCAGCGGAGCATCTCCGGTGTTCCGTATCCTGATCCTGCCGGTCTGCACTTTCGTACCTCTGAACGGACCGAAGTCGAGCGTTGTCCCTTCAGGAAAACTCATTACCGGCCCTGTACTGACAGTAACCGAGTCTGCCGAGAGAGTATCGCCGGCTTCAGGTACGACAGCATCAGCAAAAAAACCGCCGGACATCATAATCATGATTCCGGCGAGAAATCTTATGGATCCACTTATCATCTGACTATGAACTTACGTGTTACCGATCCATTAGTGTCTGAAGCCACGACTATATATATTCCGGGATCAAGTGTAAAATCAAGCACCGGTCCGTCAGCGGAATGCGAACATATGCAACGGCCCATGGTGTCATAGGCGGCAGCCTCTATATGCTCCACCGCCGCAGTCGAAGCTACGGTGACCGTACGTTCGGACAGGCTGACATTCAGATCAGAATCGGTGACCGGCAGTCCTCTCATAAGGAACAGGCGACCGCGCACATCACCTTCCACCTCCACTTCCAGACCCTCGCGGAGAGGCGTGAGGCTACCGTCGTCAGTGTCAAGCAGACTGAGATCGTACAGATTGTCAACACCTTCAAAACGCAGAGTATACCGGCCTTCACCGTCGGCCATGCGCACACCTATCTCCGTTCCGGCGGCATCGGGCGTGATGTTAACACTTGAAGCCACATCGCCGGCCATTGTATATACACGCACCGGCAGACGGAGCGAACTGTCAAAGATAGCGGCGGCATCCTCAGAGGCGCAATATCCTGCCGATGCGTCTGACGATATCGCTATAAGAGCCTCAGACAACACATTGTTCCCGTCATCAACGGCACTCACTGTGAAAGATGTGTTACCGGCACTCCTGCTTCCAGGCTTCCTGAGGGGACCACGCTCATTATAGCGTACGGCGCACATATCAGCCGTATACCTCAGACGCAGGTCACCGCCGGCGGCCAGCGGATTGCGTGCCTCGACAAAGAAACCCTGCATCGGTGCAACATACCGCGCGTCGGCGGCATTGCTCACAAGCGCCCCCGAGATCTCATCCATCACCGTTGCAGTCTGGGCATCGGCAGTCAGGAGCCAGTATTTGGGCTGTATGACATCACTGTTCTCATTAAGGAACGCCACCATATCCATATGGCACATGAACGGATTGCCGACCATGAAATAAAGATTTCCCTCACGATAGCCCGACAGCACGATATCCCCGTCGACCTCATTCAGGCGTCCGGCCTTTTCATCGCGCACGTCAGTACGTGTGCCTACATTCGCGTCATCGTCACTGTAGTAGTCATACCACAGGTCGTCTTTCGGCAGACGCATCAGAGCTCTGCCGCCCTCGGCGACAGCCACCGAAGAGCCATCGATCTTTATCGAGAATCCGGTGCCGGCATCATATTTCTCACTGACCTCATTATATACACCGCTCCATGTCGTCTCCACAAACGCATCGGTCTTAGGATCATCGCCCGATACGCCAGGGACCTCATGTACCCATGCAAATGCCCTGTTCCACGAGCGCTGGAACACGGCCGGAGAGAAGCGGTCGTAATGATCACGCTCAAAAGTCACGGGCATGAACAGCTCAGATTCCTGACGTGCCGTACCCGTAGGCATATACATATCTCCGGCCACAATGTCCTTCAGCGGAGAAGCCAGCACATACCAGCGCGACGGTGCCAGTTCCACGTCCACATGGGCACGGCTGTATCTCAGCTCATGCTGTCCGAGCAGTTCTCCCCTGTCACCGAAATGCACCTCATCACACTCGTTGGCCAGCCACGGGCGACAGTCAACGGCCGTCGTGCCGTCTTGACTTCTGGCCGCCATGTGATACTGTATGGCATCGGTGGCTCTGAAAGTTGCCCCGTCGGGCTGAGACGACCAGACGAAATTCTCCCGCCCTACAGTAATGTTGCGGTCACCGGCATTGAAAAGTTCCGGAGCCACACGATCCTTGCGTATCAGTACCTTGGAAAAATCGAGAGGGGCGAAACCCCGTACACGTTTATTCGAGCCGTCGCTGATATTGTCACTCAGGTCATGAGTTCCATCGGCACCCTTATAATACAGATCCGCGGCCGACGTGCGGAACCAGTTAGCATCATCGGCCCAGTTGGTCGAGCCGTTACTGCCCATCCATTTGAGATATTCCGGTACCACCATGACCGTAAACGAATCCTGCCCCTTGCATACCACATCATTATCTTCCACCCCGGCAGGCAGTGTCGCCGCGGCGAGTTCCTCAAAGTTGTAACGCATGGTGTAGGTGTATCCCTCCTTAAAAATGAAGGTATCATAGAATACGATCTGCACAGCATTGTCTGCCGGCACACCATCGGCTTTAGCCAGAAGCGCCACGACCTCACCTACCGGCATAAGTCCCGAAGCACCGATACCGAGATCACGATACTGCGGATCGTCGGTAGCGGCGAGATATACCAGCGGATCAGCGCCGCGCGTCATCTCGCTTACCGTAGCTGTCGCGGGCACGATATCACGCACAGGCATCATGAGACGTCCCTCAGGGATATTGTCACCCCACTCGGGAGCGGCACTGACGCCACGCAGCTGGCTCAGTCCTATACGCAAAGGCACATCATCAAGTCCCTCTGGATAGTCTATTCCCTCGGCGAAACCATGGCTCATCTTAGGCGAGTGATGTTTCACCGCAACCGAGACCTCAGTGGGCGCCGAGCATACCAGCCACATATCGTCGACGAAGTCAAACGGGACTGCCAGAACATGACAATATGCCATCTCCTGTCCCGGCGGTATGGTAACCGGAGGGAAAACAAATGACGACGCGTGCAGCCTGAGTTTAGGGGCGATCTCGCCGTTGTCGCCGCCGACGGCAGTGAGAGCCTTCATGAAATCGATACTCTTCTGAGTCAGTTCACCCTTGGGCTCCACAAGGTCGAGATCTGCCGAGTCGGGATACTCGGTACGCAATATACCGAGCATCTGACGCAGGGTTATGGTATTGCCATGCTCGTCATTGTAGCTCTCGGCCAGAAACTCGTCCATAGTACCTGAATACCAGTCGAAATAAGCATTCTCCACAACAATCTCAGGGTCCCTGTCGGGATCGGGTGCCGGAGGCTCCACGCCCTCCAGTGCCGGGATAGCCGCCATATCGAGCTGCACCACCGGACTCTGTCCCTCACATACCTCAATCGGCGCTCCCGGAGGTATTACCTTGCCGTCAACCTTGATCTGCCCGGCTGTACGGACGCGGAACGTACTTACCTTCGAGCACCTGTCAAGCGGATCAAATTCCTTATAACCGGGACCGTCAGCAGGTATCAGGCCTGCATACAGCGGTGTGTACAATACGACATAAAACTCCTTGCCGGGCCTGAGCTGTGTACCCTGCGGGCGTGTATTGAACGTCAGCCACTTCTCGGTACCGACATACTCCCTGAATGCCACATCCCCCATATCGTCGGAGTGCTCGGCCGAGTCATACTCGGTATGTTTCTCATACCAGGTGTTGAACCTCAGCATACCGTAAGTCTTAGGTTCCGCACTGTTGCGGTAAGGGAACCGCAGTACAGACTCCTCGAAGGCAGACTGCTTGTTGCCTGTCTTTTCAAAAGTGATGTCATACACCTCCTTATCCATAAAGGTATAGTATATCTCCATCTCCTCATTATCCTCCCCGCTGTCGGCGGCCGAGATTCCCAGCGACTGCATCAGCATCTCGAAAGGAGTCGACACCTTAAGATCGGCCACGCTCATATCATTGCACACCAGATGGGTCTGAGTAGCCTGAACATCGGGAGTTGTTATATAGACACGAATGTCGTCAATGGCATAATCGGCTCCGCCAGATTTGGTACAGTTGTTGTCAAGCTCAAGCTCATAGTGGTCAATGGCACTGAATATCTCCGCGTCAAGGTGATTGATCTCGGGAATGAACGAATAGTAGATATTATACCATACCCTGACCTCAGGGACGTATCCCGAGTTGAAAGTGTGTATCGGAATGCGCTGATTTCCATGTCTGTCGTCGAGCACCGCCACGAAGTTGAACACCAGATTGGCGTTCTCGCCGCCCGAGAACTCGTTGTACCATCCCGAGACATGAACCGTCGAACCGGGACAGAAATCATCCAACCGCAGCTTCGCCATTACTCCCGGGTCACTGGCAGCATTGATAAAGAAAAAGTAGCCTTTCTGCCTATGGTCCGTATCATAATACAGACGGTCATATATATCATAATTTCCGCCGTTGTAGGACACACCCTCCGAACAGTTGACGACATTGTAGTTTGCGAAGTCGAAATCGTTGTGGTATCCGAACGTATATGCCACGCTCTTCCATGGCTGCGGGAACTTATAGCGGAACGTAGTACGCGCCGGATTAGGCCTATACAGATAGCTGTCGGGATCGGCGACATTCTCGGCCGACTCCAGCTCCCTGTACTCGTCATAGTTCACATAGTCACGGAGTTCACCGAGATACTGCAGATTGCCGGGACGGCGGCTCTCATAGGCCGGGTCGGTCATCAGCGTGGACTCTGATACCACCGAGGCATTGGCCGTTCCGAGGAACGATATATGCATCTCCTGCACCCACAGCTCGGCGCCTGAACCGTCGGGGATAATTATACGGTGGTTGTTGATATCCTTAGCTATGAGCCTCACAATGTAAGTCTTGCCGGCGACCGCATTGGCTGAATCGCAACGCAGCATGCGGTAATATTTGCCTCCGCCGCCACAGGCGTAATAGGTATCACCGTCGATCACACGTGTACCGTACCCGTCAAATTCGGCATAGGGATAGAACATCGAGTTGTCGCTGCTTATCAGTTTTCCTTTCTCATCATAGACCTCGACATCCATAGAGCATATGCGGCGGTAGTCGGTACCGTCGGCATTGGCCTTGTAATACCATTTGGACCGCGTGGAAGACTCCACCGGTACGGGAGAGTCGAAACGTATCTGGAAATCCTTTCCGGCAGGCGCGCTGACATACCGTACGGTTTTCGCGATGTACGCACGGTTCTTCTCAAGTGTCGACATATTCTCGTCGGCAAACGTCTTGCCGTCACGTATACGGAATATATGACGCGAGTGTATGGCAGGCTCTACAAGCCGGTTGGCGTCATAATCAAAGTTTGCGGGATTGAATACCTGTGCTATATCGCAGGCAAAGACAAACTCATCGCGTCCGTCAGGAAAGCGGAGAGTCTGCAGCTGTCCCTCGGCCGAGTATACGTCACGCGGCTTGAAAAATGTGGCGATCAGCGACGACCGTCTGAAAGACTCCCGTGTTGACAGAAGGTCCCGGTATGTCAGATCCTGACTATACACATTATTCCATTCACCCACATACCACGGATCGCCCAGAGCGGCCGCGAGAGAAGCATTGTCACTGAACGACGGTAGGCCGTTGCCCTGACGGCGGCTGTAACAGTTTTCCATCGTACATGTACCCCTTTTGAATATGTTCGTATCCTCGATACCCCAGACAAATGATGAATCTGAGGTACCGTCATAACATCGACGTATCACATTTTCAGGATTATCTCCCATCCAGGCCGATATAGCCGCACTCTCACTATAACCTATGAGGTACCCCCAGAAAGCGCAATCCTCGATTGTCACCGACACACCGGCCGACTTGTTACATCCTAAGATTCCTGAAGCATTGCGTCCCGAACCATGAACCGTATGGTCACCTACTATACGCCGCAACACCACCTGTCCGCTCTCGCCATATTCAATGGAGCCTACAACTCCTACAAAATCAGAGCCATATATCCATACACCGGAGTATACTCTGAAATTATCCAGAACAGCACCGGCACCGACAACTCCGAATATTCCCACGTCCTGTTTTTGCTGAGCCTCATCCAGCGTTCCGAAGAGACAGTTCTGGAAAGCATATCCGAATCCATTGAAATGTCCGCGGAACGGATTCTGCGATGTGCCGCACGACACCATCTCCAGCTTCCTGTTATCACCATTGATATTTGCGACAAGATATCCGTTGAGCCGTGTCTCGCCGTTGTTCACACGCGTTGCAAAAGCGTTCCACTCGGCCACGGTCGATATAGGCACCCACCCTACCGGATCAGACAGACCGACCTTATCGAAAATGAGCCTGTTGGCCGCATCATAGAAAGCCGTGCCGCCGAAGTATCCGTTATTGTCAGTGCGCACCACTCTCGAAGGGTCGATAAGAAAATCGAGACATTCATCGGAACCGCCGGTATAATAGTTATACCAGTGTACATACTGCTCATAATAGTTGGTCGTGACATTGAAGTCGTAATAAGGATACAGAGCGACCGCGTCACCGGGGACAGCATACAGGACATGCTCGGTGATATTCGAGGGCTGACGGTTACCCGATCCGGGCCGTATATCAGGGTCATTGTCAGACGTAAGCCATGAGAGATCGGGCCTGCTGAGCTTGGAACCCTCAGCCTCCTTACGTTCCCAGAAATCAAGATCTTTTGTCCAGCTTCCTCCGTTGTCGAAATTGCCCTCGGGCAGATAGGACTGCAGAACCGGGACAGAAGCACGGTTGCGGCTGTCGGCCACGCCTACAGTACGTTCGAAAGCCATGTCACCGAAGTCGCTGTAGTCGCTGACCAGCCTGAAACGGTCAATGCGTGTATCGCTGTAGTTCTCGGTATGTCCAAGACGTATTATGTTGAACTCGGCCATGTTCATGAAACGGATATGACGTCCGCCGACATCATTGTATGACCTGCTGTTGTTGGCAGTGACCGTGAAACGCAGGTAACGGTAAACGGCCGAGGGGTGTATACGGCTCGAATATTCCTTTGTACGTACGCCACGGTAAACGAAGAAGGCATAAGCGACATGAGACCAGGACGCGCCGTCAAGGCTACCCTCGATGCGCATTATGGTAGGATGATTACCTTTATGATTATGGCGGCGCTGTAAGTATACCACCAGGTCCTCGTCGTCGGCAAGAACAAGCGGCGCCCCCAGATCGACCTGCACATAATGCTCCTCATCAACCAGTCCCTCATACTCCGAGTGCCAGTAGGTCTCACTATTACCGTCAATGAGTGCCGGCAGACCCTGACCGTCATTCGTGGCCGAAGCATTGGACGACAGCTGATCGGCCCGGGTTATAAGAAACTCGCGTGCAGATACAGGCATCACGGCGGCGATAGCGGCAATACCTGCCAGTATACAGGAATAAATCTTTCTCATAGTTTTTCCCGGATGATATAAAACTTACGTCTGAAAACATGGTCGAGACCGGCCTCCCTGACGCGTACGGTCATCTCGATCCCGGCCCGCCCCACACGTGGAGAGCCGTCACTGTTGGCCCGGTCGGTCAGATTTCCCACGATTATACCGTCCTCAAATCTTACAGGGCTGACGATAACACCGTTTCCATCATACCTGAGATCTCCGTCAAGAATGCCCTGAGGGTCATCGAGGCTCACCACATCGAACTGCAGGCGGTCGGGACTGAGATAGTCTCCACCGGCACCTTTTTTTACGAGCGGAGACAGCATGAAACGGCCTGCCGAACCGAACTTTATGTAATATTCATAGTTTTTCACCTCAATGAGCACAGCCGGATATCCACCGATGGGAGGCGCGAACCGGCAGTCAAAGATCAGTGACCAGTCAAGGAAACTGACCGGGACCTGTATATAATCGTTCCTGCTGATCCATGTCAGATCCTCAGTCAGGGCGAAAAGTTCCTCGCCGGGCTGTCCGTCGCGTCTGATCTGTACCGAAAAATGGAACTTGTCGGTAGGATGCTCACCGCTCACCGTCTCGCGCACATAGAAGTGCCTGCGGGCGGCCGCCACCGCACCCTGAGGGACATAGGCCGGCTCACCGAAAGTGTACTGACGAGACTCTCCCCGACTGCACTCAAGAATGGAGGGGATACCGGGCACCCCCACGGGCAACATGTATACCGGACCGCTCATAACCGGTCCGAAAGTGACTCCGAGTACTTCGATATCGGAGGCCGACATGTTGGAAAATTCGAATTCGATCTTTCCCATCATCCTGACAACCTCAATGTCAAAGGATTCCTGTGCACGTCCTGTGATCCTTATACCCTTAAGGCTGCCAGACATGGGAATCCTGTAGCCCGGATCCTCAACGGCAGGCATCGTCACGGAACGGCTGTCGAAGCCGGCAGGGAGCGTTCCTCCAACTTCGAATGCCGAGCCCCCGATACCCAGAGCCGACGCAAGCTCCTCACGGCTTATATTGGCAAAACCGTAGGCATCGTATGTACCGGCGTTGACATCAATAGCGAAATCCTTGTGGTCCACCCCACCCTCGGTGCCCGAGGCGACGGCCGCCACACGGCCATTCTGAGAAAGGATCACCCACCAGTCATGTATCAGCTCGTTGTCCACGGCATCCTGCTGTGAGCGCCCGCTCATGGAGAAAGCCGCCCTGGACCTTACGGTCTCAGGCTCGCTGTCACTGCAGGAACAGAGTGACAGAGCGCCCAGCATAAATATTACAGTATATTTCAGTTTCATAGACTTACATTATTATTTCATTGAGCCGTCTGAAATTCCACCGGCGCACGTATATCCGGGCCAGATGTTCCTCGGGATTCTCCACATCGATATAGGGCGTTCCCGGTCCGCGGAAACTCAGCGCCACACGATATATGTGATTGCGCACAGTAGCAAATTCCATAGGGTATATCACATCGGCCGAAGTGTTCTCGAGACGATGCCGCAACCATATGCAGTACCAGCACACACCGCCCGGATAATGTACAGGATCAAGATAACCCGGATTAGAGGCTACAAATCCGGCAGCCTCATCCCCGCTTGCAAAGTACAGGGTGTGGCTCTCGTCGAAACCGGCACGACACACGCGCCAGAAATCATGTCCCTCCTCCATTCCATCCGGAACAAAGACAGCACGCAGCAACAGTCCCGTTACGTGTGAGGCATCGGCCTCTGAGACGCTGCAGGTGTTCTCGCCGGCATATGCAACGGTCATGGCGACCGAATGTTCTCCCTGTGTAGTCTGGCGCAGACGCCGGTCAGCAAGAAGATTTCCGACAGAGCCTGAGACAGGCAACGCGGTCTCAGACAAAGAACGGGCCGCCGTAGCGCCATACCACAGGTCAGGGTCATCAGACTCACCACCCTTCAGCGCGGTAGTCGGTTCTATCACATAGTTGGAAGGAAGTCCGTCATCGCCAAGCAGTTCATCGCCGCAGACCGTACCTACGGAAAGGTCATCGAGTCCGAAACTCAGATGCTTAAGCACATATGCAGGACGGCTCATGACGTTTAGCGGCACCACATCGGTAAGACAGATCTCACCGTTGCCGGCGGAAGCCGTATATCGCAGACGCGTACCGTCGATATTGGACGTATCGAACCACAGATCAAGCCTGGCGGCAAGACGTTCCACCGACACCTCGGCGGCAAACGGATTTTCCCTGCGCCCCACAGGCACGTCTGTATCGTGTCCCGGATCGGTGACAACGCCGTCGTCCTTTCGGCAGGACGACATGGCAAACATATCATAGTCGGCAAGCGACGGCCGGTATCGCCATGCTGTCGCAGTGGCCTCACGCAATGAACGCATATCCCTGATACCGGTCATATCACCCATGTTGACAAGCACCATCATACGGTCACCGGCCTCAGGCGAGAAGCTGTCGATACCGACAAGATAGTTCACCGATCCGTCGGGTGATGTATAATCCGGCCTGCGGTTCACATAACATCCTCCGTAAAAGTCCACGTCATCATCAGGACCTGAGTATCCGCTCTCATCCTTATAGAACAACAGCGTGAGATCATATATACTGTTCTCATTACGTACCCCATCCTCGTAGCCATAGCCATTGGCCACAGCGGCACGTCCTGCCGCCGATTCAACACCTATATTTATACGGACAAATGTATCGCGGCCTTCACTGACCACAGGACCGTCGACGTCGCCGGAACATGACACAGCCACAAGTCCCGACAACACTACCGGTATAAGATACAATCGGCGGGATCCCCCCGAACGTATCCCTTTATGACAACCGAGCACCAGTAAAAACGCGAAGCATACAGCCGCTCCAAGCCCCCCGATACAGATCAGGGCCGCCGGAATAACACCGCAAACAATTGATAATAAGTTAATTACCCCCCCCACGTTTCCGGAACGCACAGGAGCGTGATCCTGTACTAAACGTATAAACAGAGCGTCAGAACCGTAGCCATCAACCTTGCCGCCATCGAATATCTCTCCTCCAAGGGTAAAAAAGTCAAAAGTGTTATAGTTGAAATCTATCGACGTACGTCTGATCTTATTACCACTATTGTCTACCGACAGCGGATCATCTGCCGAATAATCCTGACACCAGTAATTGGCTCCGTATGATTTAAATATATCGTACAACAGCGGAAGCCCGACAGCCGCGGCCTCATTCATATACGAAATACGGTCGGTCGAATACCTCAGTATTCCACGTCCTATCTCTTTTTTCTTTGCACTCCATCCATAGTACAGAGCGACATTCCCCGCCTGAATCTTATCTTCACGCCCCTCTTTACGTTTTCCATAGCCGGACGAACCTATGGGCAGGAAAATCTGACTGGCATTCTTAAGATTATAGATGAAGCAACCTCTCATTCCATAAGAACGGGTACCTGCATCGGCGGCCTTGTAACGGTAAGCCTCATTGATATCATCACCTGTCGCTACAGCATCATTTCCGTATAAAACACCGAAATGATAGGCGGTCTCTTCATGATCACGCAAGGCGACAACCTCTTTCACATATGGCATACGTGCCACAGTCCCGTCACTTAAAGTAATCGAGGAAGGCCACAGACTATGGTCAGACGGTATCGAACTCGATATCCCGGCCCACTTCTTAGGTGTATCAGTCTTGCTTGTCTTACCGGCAATAACCAGATCGGTATCGCTGTGATCCTTCCACATATTGGGTTTGATCACAAGCCATGGTGTCTCGTCATTTACATTATTCACAGCATCGATGGGCTGATCGAGATTGGCATATTTAAATAACGAACCCTCATCGGTAGGAGATATACCCTCGGTGATGGCTGTCACAAGGTTCCCGGTATGCCAGTACGGACCGTTGTCAAGGATCTTTACCGGTGCATATCCCTGACGTACAAGTATCTTGTGGACACACGAATAGTTGTGATAACGTACCGTAATTATACCGCAACGCGTCTGATCGGGACCGGACAATATACCGGCCGGCCGGTATGTGAACCGGATCTCGGAGTTCTCACCGCCATATATCTTACGCTTACCGCCATTGAGGAGAATCCAGTCGGCACCCTGCTCGACCTCAGCGCTCCAGCCGCCGGACTTGGATGTCAGTGCGGTATATGTGCTGGCCTCGCGTCCGTCCAGATACTTGAGATGCACATCAAACGAGGAGGCATTGTTCCATTCCCTCCATATCCCCATAGGATTGGCCAGCTTTGTAGCCTGGATAACAGGTATAGTCCTGTCGATGTGAGTAACATTGCCATACAGATCTCTTACACTGAATTTCACTCTGATGGCCGACCTGCGCTGGAACACGTTATAAGGATTGTTTCCTGTATATCCTGTAGTCTTGACAAGATTACGGTTTCGGGTAAACAGGGGTATATATACCGTCGTCTGACGCGGTACATATTTTGTACCGGCCCTGGTCCACAACCTATAGGAACCGTCGGCTTTGTCGGCATCACCATCAGTGTCGTATACCTTGTCGCCCGAGAAATTACCATCAATACCGTCAAATCTGAAAGCCCTGAATCCTAAAGAGCGTTTGCCTTTATACCTGGCCGGGACAAAATTCACATTCGTATATATATCCTTATCAAGATACTGGTTTCTCACATAATCGGGCGATGAACCACCACCCATCCACAGGTCATACAGATATGAGAGGCTTTTGCCAGCACCGGCGGCACTGGCATGGGTCCTGCGCAATGACAGGAATCCGACCGACAGATTATCAGGATCCAGAGAGGCATTGGCTCTCGTAACGGCCGACGGATCCATGAAAATACCCCCCTCGACTATACCGGTGGGCGTGGGACGGGTATCTTTCCATGTATTCGACGGGAACCAGTCGTTACGCACAATCTCGACCGTCATCAGATTGTCGACAATCTCACCTGCAACCTTGATAGGCAGTTCGGTCTCGGCGTTATAGCCATAGGAGATGTAATACTCGTCGGGGATGGTCACCGGCGGCTGGGCACGGTCATACTCGATGTGCCAGTCGTAGTCGTTGGCATATCCGCGGAGGCAGAGCGTCAGCTTGTAATGGTGGTTACGCTCGACATCGTAGTTGTCCTCGGCATTCTTGCCGAGCATGAAACGGTATATGATATTGCCGGAGCCCTCGTTGCCCTGGTCGTACGACTCGTAATATCCTATTACTTCGACATATGTGCCGGCTTTCTTACCATCCTTGTAGTGGTCACCGTCAACAGGATCATAGGGGTTGGTGCTGTTGGGGCTGTCGACAACACCGTCGGGAACAGGAATTCTGTTCCCGTTCTCATCAGTCTCAAAACCTCCGCCCTCGGCGTCCTGACGTTTCGACTCGCCGTCACCCTGCATATTCTCGAAGAAAAAGATGGATTTGGCTGTATTGGAGTGATTTATACCGGCAAGCTGTTTTTTAAGAGTCTCGTTGGCAGTGGTGGCGACAAACTCCTCTATGGTGGGGCACCCCGAAGTGAGGGCGAGCCACTGGTCCTTGTGGCTTGTCAACGGATCGGCATCAGGGTCGACACAGGTCTGTATACCGTAAGTGATACGGCTGTTCGGCATCAGTCCGCCTATCTTATCAACGTCGGCAGTGGGAACATTAGGCGCTATGAGCATGCAGTCATAGGGTATATCGCGCACACGTATTTCCTTAATATATACTGTAGTAGACGGATTAAGGCCTGAGGCGTCAAAATCTACCGTCACCTTTGAGGCGAACCGTCTGAGCCAGCAGTGGAGCTTAACACCGGGATAAACCGTAACGGGAGTCTCCTCGACACCGGTACAGGCTGTCGAGCCTTTCCGCTCATCAATAGTGAAGTATCCCGACATCTCGCAGTTGTCACGGTAATTGTCCGGGATCCATGTGCGTCGCATTGTCCTGAACGACTTACGCGACATCCCGCTTATTTTCTGATGCTCGAGAAACTCACGCGTCGATTCCCTGACCGTCCCGTCACTGTTATATTTACCGAGATTGGCTACGGCATAGATATAGAATTTTCCGTTGGAGATCTTCTGCAGTGCTATCTCACGGCGTGTAGTAGTGATCTCGCCGGCGAGCTGACCGTTGGAGGCATCTTCATCGGTACGTTCATAATTATTGTTGTCCTTATACATACCATCCATGATCTCAATCATGTCGACAAACCTGTCCTCGCTGTCAAAGATAACAATACACATGTCCTGTATGCCCGATATCATATCACCTGTCATGTGATCTATGACGGCACGCGACTGCATCTCGGCAGCGGCCAGCGGCTGGAAGTCGACAAACAGTGTGACACCGCCAGTACCGTCACCGCCGACGCCGTTTATATCATTGAAAAAGTCGTCCTGACAGGACGAGAATCCCGTCATGGCAACAATGCCTGCAATAAGTGTATATATAGCGTTTCTCAACATATTTCTCAGCTATAGGTTTCTGTTTCTTTTCCGTCCGGTCCGACAGACACAGTTATGGTACAATAAACTTTTCCTTTCCCGTCAATGTATTCTATTACCTTGGCACCGTACTTCGAGCCGGTATAGCGGACAGCTGTGACGGCACCCTCACCCTCACTCTTACGCCGCTCAAAGGCCTCGTTGCTCGGGTAGACATACCGTTCGATCACGCGTCCCCTGTCGTCATAGAATGACTGCGTGAAAGGTTTCAGTCCGCCCACTCCTGACGGAGTCTTTATATAATCCTCGTCAAGATGCACGTCGACGTTCTCATCGCGCTCGTCAGAGTATATCTCCCACGACGTCATCTCGGTCTGGGTGTCGCTGTTGTAGTTCCAGTATACGCGGCGGCCGCCGGGGAGATAGCCTATAAGGGCACGGCGTTTCGAGTCGAACACAGCCTGTATGGTTCCGTAATAGGGCATATCGACAGGTCCTAACGTGAGTATGGCGCCATCGGGGCGGATATACCTGATGACCTCACCCTTGTGGTTGCGCACGATGATATACCCCTCCTCGTCGCGCTCCAGGCCGAAGTCCGGCATGAGCTCCACCCCTGCATATGGCTGGACATCGACATTGACCGTCAGGTCGAGCGGTCCCTGAGACAGGCTGAACCGGTACCAGTAATTGCGGAGTATGTCAAAAAACTCACCGGCTCTGTGGATGCCCTGATCCTTATAATATTTAAAATCCACATAAGAATCGGAGGGTGTGCGGAAATCGCCGGGGTTATCGCCGGGTGTCGTTCCGTCATCCGGATCGCCCGATACTCTCAGTGGCATATAGGTGATGTGTATGCGTGTCCTGACAGCACCGTCACCCGTGTTGTCATACTCGGGTAGGTAGGCGATATACCGGCGCTGTGACACAGCGTCAGCACCGTCCTCCACGACGGGATGCATGGGAAGTTCCCCTATGATGCCGGCGGAAGCCGGGATATGTGGCGAGCCGACATAATCCTGCTCGTAGCTATTGTGGACATACCCGGCCTCGGTGTCCACTCCGTGCGGAGCCTTGAATCCGCGGTCACTGACGCGTGTCACGGTGACGCGGTCTACGGGATAGACGCTGCTGTCAAGGCATACCTCGACCTTGGCATATGCGCGCAACAGGTGCAGGCAACCGAGATCGGTCTGTACATCGCGGCTGAATGCCGTGCCGCTGAATTCCCTGATACCGTACAGCGGAATGAGGGACGAGTCTGAGATCATGCCGTCGCCGGTAGTAAAGATGGCGTCGGCGGCATTCCACAGGATGCTGATATCGTCACCTTTCCCAAGCGAGGGATATGTCTTCCAGTTGGCAAGGACGCACACCTTGAAGTCGGTCTGAGATGCCAGTTCGGCCGGAATAGAACCTACAACGGTATAGCGTTTCATGCCCGGCGACGAAGGTATCTGCACGAACGATATGATATCGATCGCACCGATATACTTGTTGTCGGTAGCCCCGACGCGGGGAGTGTTGGAGAAAAAGTAGAACCGGTAATCAAGAGCAGGTATGTCGATATAGTTCTCAAGACCGCTGCCCGGATCGTAGGTCCCGTCGGCAGGGGCACGTGAGACAGTGTACATGTCGGCATGATCAGTCGCCGAATCGCTCACCGTCAGCTCGAAACCGACATTGGCACTGCCTTCTACGCCACCGGGCACCGGCACCGGTTCTGCGACCTCGCCGGCGCACGAGCACAATGCCGATGTCATGACCGTGACGGTCAGTGCCAACAGTGCGGATTTCAATATGTCAGTCAGAGTATTCAAGAAATAATATCGGTTTACAGACTAAAGTCGTTATTTATCAGATCGGCATTTTACTAAAGATCGACGTTCTGCAGGACGACCTTGAATGAGTTGATATAAATATAGCTGTCCGTCCATCGCATACCCTCGTCACGGAAGATCATTATCTTATATTCGTCCTGACGGTCGAGGTACTCCTGCGGATCCAGTCTGTTATAATGATCGCCCATGAACTGTATCAGATACTCTTTGAGCGGTATTGAGATAAGCATCTCTCCATCCTCGTGTTTGTAAACGGTAAAGCGAGGATCGTTCTGAAGCATAAGCCTTGATACCGTGAACTCAGCCATCACAGCACCCAGCTCGGTGGGAGAGTGTTCGGGACCGGGATACACGATATTGCTGGAAGAGCTCTTCTGACTCCATGGCAGGTAAAGTATTTCCTCATCACCACGTATCGAATTATCACTCTCGAGATGTCCATTAACGTCGGTTATCTCCATGTCATAGTCAGCCGGTTTCATAGGCGGACCGGAGAGCTGCTGCAACAGGATCTGAATGACGTTGGTATCCTTGGTGAGCTGTACGGTGTAGTAGTGGGTACCCTGCTCATCGGGCATCTCGAGGTTCTCCTCACGGCCGTGGTAAAGATCCCTGAGATCGTCACGGCTGATGGCAACCTCACCGGCGCGGCTTATGTACTCGCGGTTCATGCGGCAGTGCAGGTCGTCGATATGACCGGCTTCATTGACCGTGAACGAGGTTTTGTGTCCCTCGCCGCACCATGCCATGAGGTGGTACCTGCCGGGGTCGACGGGAAGGTCGATCTCATAACCGGGAGCCATGACTTTTTCGCCGCTCTCGTGCTTTGACCACACCACCCTGCCGGTGGCGGCATCAACTGCGTAAAGGGTCACAGAGCCGACATTATGCGGGAACGCGTCGGGGTAGCTTTCCGGTTTTCCCGGCGTGCCTTCCATGTGCATGCGGTATTCAAACCTTACCTTGTAGTGAGGGGCACAATCCCCCTCATCGTCATAGATCATACCGTCACACGAGGTCAGTGCCACGGCGGCGACAGCAAGAGCGGCAAGGCGGGTCGATATGTGATAAAAAAGTTTCACGTCAGCGTCCTTTTCTGATAATTGGTTTGTTCAGTTATATTCTGTTCAGTTATATATAGTGGCTGCCCCAGGGCAGCTCATGACAGTCAAAACAGGGGGTCACATGATATATACGGGGTGTGACCATAGTTGTTCCGGAGCCGTGTTTAAGGCCACCTGCTCAGTGAGGGCCATCGCGGAGAGACGGTTGAAGAGAGATTGAGGTGCCGGTACCGGGGCACGGTGCCCCGGCACCGGCATTTCAATCAATTGGATATAATGTTTAAGAATAAGGGCTTATCTTAAAGCTTTTAAGGGTCAGTATACTCTTAAAGCTCGACATCCTGGCTGACAACCTTCCATGAAAGAATGTTGATTGTAGCGCCGAGGTAGTAGAGAGGATCCTCAGGTGTCTCGGGCTTCAGGTTCTCGATATACTCATCACCTTTGGCCGGATCCCAGATGCCGTGACCAACCTTTGAAAAACTGTTGACAGACAGCTTGTACCAGTGGTTACGCACTACGCCATAGTAGCCGTCGACCTGGTTGGTCGAGGCGGCCTTGTCAGCGGCGAGGTGCTCGACAGGAATGTAGTAAACCTGAAGACCGCCGTCGTACATCACAGCGTGATTCTTACCGGTAGCGGTCTGGGAAGCGGCAAGCTTGGTCTCGGCAGCGGCGATAGCGGCTGTAAGGGCGTCACCCTCAAGCAGAGTATACTTATCTTCGCCATCAACAACAGAGTGGGCATACAGATTCTGACCGTCAAATGCGTTCTCCTTAAGAACAACCTCCACACAAGAGACATTGTTTTCGGCCTTTGCTATCTTGAGCTCGAAGAACTCGGTGCCGATCTGTTTGTATGCGCGGATGTTCTGTTCGAGTACACCGCCCTCAATGAGTTCTTCTCTCTCCTCTTCAGATACCTTGAGGTAGATGTTGAGAGCATCGTTACCGCCGTAAGAACGGTTAAGAATATACTGCATGTAGCTGTTCTGGCGGAACAGAGTACCGTTGGCCATAACCATGTTGACCGGAGTTGCGGCGGTCTTGTCGGCGTTGAGCTCGACAAGGCGGGTCTTCAGGACAACGTTGGTAACCAGACGTGAGTCAACCAGCTTGCGGCCGGTGTTTTCCTGTCCTGCAAACTCGTCACCGAAGATATTGTTGTAATCGTTGGTGTTCTCGTTACAGTAAGCAACCGACTTGCCGACCTCTCTGGTAAGTTTGTCTGTGTAGACATAAGAAAGCTTCGTTGTAGTGACA
Organism: uncultured Muribaculaceae bacterium; assembly: GCA_910584665.1. Lineage (GTDB taxonomy): Bacteria > Bacteroidota > Bacteroidia > Bacteroidales > Muribaculaceae > JAAVFS01. The sequence continues at coordinate 18,103 of CAJUBL010000038.1, forward strand.
TCGTCATTTACAGCCTTCTCGCCCCATGCATAGGAGGTAGCCCAGTAGCTGCGACGGTTGTTGCTGTCGTTCCATCCCCAGGTATAATCCCAGCCGGTATTGATATTCTTGCTCATGTAGCTGTAGTCGGCAGTGGTGTTGAGTTCCCAGCCGAGAACCTCAAGATAGAGCTTGGTGTCAAGGACAGGTGATACAGTACCATTGCCTTCATCCTCACCGGGAACCGTAACGGCACCGTTCTGGGTGTTGTCACTGCCGGCGATGGTCTGCTCAAGCTCATAATAGGTCTTATCACCGATCTTAACGATCTTTGCATTGTCGGTCACGTTGACATTAACCTCGACCTTAGCGGCAAGACGCTCCACATAGATATTGACGGTGTTGCCGTCTTTAACAGCGTCCTCGGGAGTAGTCTTGAAGTTATCGGGAAGAATATGAGTCGCATGATAGTAGTTATCATCATGATTGTCAACAGTACCAGAGAACGAGCTGGTGCTCATCACATAGTAATCCTGAAGCTTATAGTTCTCAAGAAGCTCGAGGGTGCTCTTTATGTCAGAACCGGCCTTGAAAGCGGGAGCATTGAGCACGGTGATCATGTAGCTGGGGTACTCACGGCTTGTCATGTCCTCGAGTACAAGGAGATTGTCACTGAACACAGCCTCGACATTGTCGGCCTTGCCGGTCTCGACGGCTTCCTTGCGATCGATATTGATGGTGCCCTTGTTGGGATCTACCAGATAGGCGGTAAGATCCATGTTGGCACCGGTGTTGTCGAAGAAGAAGAAACGGACGTTATTTACCGTATTCTCTGCCTCCGAGCCATACTCGAAACCGGGAGAAGTAGTGGCACGGCTCATCTTGTCGGCCGACTGGATGCGCACTTTCATGTAGGCCACATCACCGTCAGAGACCTGGATGTCATCACCGCCGGCGTTGTCAACGGCAGGCTCGTCGTTGGAGCAGGCTACCATAGCGAGCATTCCGCTAAGAAGCAACGCTTTGCTTAAAAAATTAATTTTCATAAATGATTGATTAAAAAAATAATATTTGATTATTGAATATTGTCATTATATAATGAGATGTCGTATTAACAACACAGGATCAGTAATAGGTCACAGGATCACGGTCCAGCAGTGCCCTTACCGACGGGATAGCACGGGTCGCCTCGTCGAGTCCCTTAGCCGAGGCAGCTTCCAGAAGGCTCAGCGCCCGCGGGAGATCGCCCTGGCGCGCGGCCATGTTGGCACGCGTATACAGGGCCTGGGGGGACTGGCCGCAACGCGCAATGAACGGCCCGGCCCCCTTGAGGTCATCCTGAGCCAGATATATGTTTGCGGCGTTTATAGCGGCCTCGGCGTCCCCGGGATACTGAGACGCGGCCATGAGCATCACACGGTCATACTCGGGAGAGCCCACGGTGTAGGTGCTGGCAATCATATAGTAATCGACGGGGCGCAGACGCTCGGGGGTGCTTTCCATCATCTCTTTGAGATGTTCCACGTCGATACCGGTCCTGATACTGTAGCGTATGGTATAGTCACTGTGACGCAGGGCGGGATATACCTCAGCAAGAATATACTTATACTCCTCGGGGTAGAGGTTCTGTATCTTTGAGTTTCGCGGGTCGGGCTCGAGGGAGAGATCACTGGCGATGGCAAGGATCTCGTCGCGGTGGGCGATCCCGTGGGTCTCGAGCCAGCGGCGCAGTCCGTCCCAGTCCTCGGGCTCATAGTCGGTGAACATCACGTCGGGATCGAAACCTGCGTAACGGCGCTGGAGATCGGCCGAGACATAATCCTTCAGAGTCTTGGTACGTCCCATGGCGAGACGCACGTTGTTGCTGTACGAGCCCTCGGGTGATGCGTAACCCTTTATGGTGATGCGGGTTATTATGGCATCGGGATCCTGAGCCACGACGTCGACAGATTTAATGATCTTATCGATCTCAGCGCGGTTGCCGCGATAGTCTGGCTTAAGCTCGGTACGGTTGACGACGAAGTCGACAAATGCCTGTCCCTGAGCCTCTATGACAATGGTTGAGTCACCGGTCAGGGCTATATACAACGGGGCGAGAGGCATCGATGGGTCGCGATAGTCATGACGTGCTATGAGCTGTGATCCATGATCTACCGGAGCGTCACAGCAGTTGCATGTCGAACGGTCGAAGTCGAGGTCGCTCTGATTCATCCAGGGCTGCCACGGTGTCTCGAAACGGTAACTCAGCGGCGAACCCTTGCCGGCCTCGAGCATACGTTCCCCGGCAGGGAGGTCGTTGTTGCGCAGGTGGGAGAAGTAGCGGTTGCGGCCCGACACACGCACGGCAGGCATGACAATGGAGTCAAGGCCGTCAGCTGAGCGCAGGACGGGAGTGATTATCATTTCCCTGTCACGTCCCGGTTTTATATCGGCCGGATTGATCTCCATGGTGACCACATAGTCAGAGGCCACACGTCCCGAGGTGAGATTGCCTACACCCGGGAACGATACCCGGGCGGCAGCGGCGCTCATTATGGTGAGCGCCCCCATGGCTATGGAATATATACGGTGTATCATTGTGTGATTGGTCATACGGGTTGGGTTAGAAAGTATAGATAAGGTTGACGGCGGCCTTGGTGGGCCCAACATAGTTATGGGGTCTGTCGCGCTCGACGCGCTGTCCGCAGTCGGCACACTCGAACTTGTCGTAGCGGGTGTAGACCCATCCGAGCCCTATCTCGGCCTCGATATTCCAGTGACGGCTGAGGATCCATGAGTATCCGTAGACGAGTCCGGCTCCGACCATCCATCCCTGATAGCGGTAGTCTTTAAGCTTGCCGAAGTCGGTACCGAGCATATTGAAATCCATGTCGAGGTTGCCCCAGTTGTACTGGCCTCCGAGCAGATGTCCGCCTATGAAGTGGCCTGAGAATGCCTGACAGAACCAGTAGCGTGCCTCCGGTACCAGAGACCACTGTTTCCAGCGGTGATTGCTGATGGCCCAGGCGTTGAGATTGCCGCCGAGCCCGACGGTCCACTTAGGCGCCACTTTCATCTCATACGCCCCGTTGAGGGTCAGAGTGACATCGCTCAGCAGATTGCTTTTCAAGGCATATGTCTGCCCGTAAGCGGCCATGGTGCCGACAATGAGCACCATACTACATATTATACCTTTGAGCATTCTTTCCATGTTTATATGTCAGATTAATGTGTGTAATCGGTTTATATTGATAAAACAGTATCCAATCAAAGCTCAGAAACGTGCCTATTCTCATTAAACATCTAACAATCAGTCAGTAAGTAATAATCACACAGAGTTGTCAATATCATGTTATGCTCCGTATAACTTATACGGGCGACAAAATTACAAAATATCGCGAAAAAACAACCCAATTTTTGCCAATAATAGGTAAAACACCCCCCCCCCGTTAACATTATTTAACCATGTGATTATATGAAGCGCAGATAAATGTTGGCCATCCGGTGGGGAATTTAAAGCGCAGATTACGCAGATTATTTTTGAATGTGCCGAGCCTTTGCGATGGGAAAAGACAAACCGCAAATTACGCGAATTACGCAAATTATCAGGAAAGGAAGATCGAAAACATCGATTCCAACTCTAGAAAATTTGCGTAATTCGCGTAATTTGCGTAATTTGCGGTTAAATTTTTCTCCGGATGGTAAACTTTAATCTGCGTAATCTGCGCTTTAAATTCCCCTCCAGATGGCGCTTTTACTTAAGGCCGTAGTGGCGCATGAGGGCGTCGGGTGTGGGCTTGTGGCCACGGAAACGCTCATACATCACCATGGGATCGTCACTGCCTCCCATCTCGAGTACGTTTGTGAGGAATGCGTCGGCGGTGGCGGGATCAAAGATGCCGTTTTCCATGAACTTCTCGTAGGCGTCGGTATCGAGGACTTCGGCCCAGAGATAGGTGTAGTAGCCCGATGCATACTCGTTGCTGCCGAAGATGTGCTTGAAGTAGGGACTGCGGTAGCGGTACTGTACCTCTGCGGGCATGCCGAGAGCAACTCCCACTCCGGCTTCGAAGGCGTCGACATCGATGGTATCACCCTCGGCGGGATTGAGGTGGCCGTACTGCAGGTCGAGCCACGAGGCGCCAAGGCGCTCGACGAGATCGAAACCGGCGTTGTGGGTCGAAGCGGCATTGAGCTTAGCCACGAGGTCGTCGGGGATAAGCTCGCCCGTCTGGTAATGGCGGGCATATTCCCGGAGAAGTTCAGGTTCGAAGGCAAAGTGCTCGTTCATCTGCGAGGGGAGCTCGACAAAGTCGCGGTCCACATTGGTACCGGCCTGGCACTTGTATTGAGCACGGGTCATCATGCCGTGAAGACCGTGACCGAACTCGTGGAACATCGTGTGTACCTCGTCGATGTTGAGCAGAGAGGGGGTGTCGGCGGTGGGACTGGTGAAGTTGCCCACGTTGTAGACGATAGGACGCACCTCAGTGCCGTCGTCAGCACGGTATGCCTCCCTGAAGATGCTCATCCAGGCTCCCTGACGCTTGGAGTCACGGGGGAAGTAGTCGGTCATGAACACGGCCACGTGGTTGCCGAGCGAGTCCTTCACGTCATATACTCTGACGTCGGGATGATACTTAGGAGCGTCGGGGAGCTCGGTGAATGTGACTCCATAGAGCTTGCCGGCGAGGGTGAAGATACCCTTACGGACAGAATCGACAGCAAAATACGGGCGGAGCTCGTTTTCATCGAGGTCATATTTAGCTTTGCGTACCTTCTCGGCATAATAGTAATAGTCCCAGGGCTCGATCCTGAAACCGCCGCCCTCGCCATCGACGATAGCCTGCATGTCGGCGACTTCTTCGGTAACGCGCTGACGTGCGGCAGGCCATACTTTCATGATGAGTTCCTCGGCGGCGGCCGGGGTGCCGGCCATCACTGCGTCGGTGCAGTAAGAAGCGAAGTCGTCAAATCCCAGCAGACGTGCCTTGGCCGAGCGGGCGTGAAGTATATCGTTGATGACCGGACGGTTGTCGGTAGCACCGGACGATGCGAGGGAGGTGTATCCGCGGTACATACGGCGGCGCAGATCACGGTTATCGGCAAACTGCAACACGGGGAGACGCGAGGGAGCGTGGAGCGTGAACACCCACTTGCCCTCCTTGCCGCGTGCCTTTGCCGTCTCGGCGGCTTTGGCTACAACGTTAGCGGGTATGCCGGCGAGCTCATCCTCATTTTCCACCTCTATCTCAAAGGCATTGGTAGCTTCGAGGAGATTCCTGTTGAACTTGAGATAGAGGTCGGTGAGCCGGAGGTTGAGACGTGTCAGTTCGGCCTTGCCGGCAGAGTCGAGGAGTGCACCGCTACGTGTGAACTTCTTATAGGTCTGCTCGATTGCGCGACGCTGCGCTACGGTATAGTTTACAGAGTCGCGGTTGTCGTACAGCGACTTCACACGCCTGAAGAGACCGTCGTTCATCATCATGGCGTCGCTGAAACGTGACACCATGGGCATGGCTTCGGCGGCTATACTGTCCATCTCAGGGCCCGAATTCGACTCGGCAAGAGCTCCGAACACGAGCGATACACGCTCGAGGATCTCGCCGGAGCGATCCATGGCCAGGATGGTGTTCTCAAACGTCGGGGCCTCGGGATCGGCTACTATCGAGTCGATGTCGGCCTGAGCCTGCGCTATGCCGGCCTCGAATGCCGGCAGATAGTCGGCATACTGAATCTGTTCGAACGGCGGAATCCCGTACCCGGTATCATAACCGGCGATGAAGGGGTTCACGCGCTCGACCTTGTCGCTGCATGAAGTCATGGTCACTGCCGCGAGAGAAGTGAAGGCCGCGGCCGCCATTAAGGTCAAATGTTTCATATGATGTGAATAATTGGATTTCATATATCAGTCGCTCATCGTGCGCAGGAGCTCCTCGTTGGTGGAGGTGCGCTCCATACGGTCCTTGATGAACTCCATGGCCTCGATGGAGTTGCGGTCGCTCAGGAAGCGTCGCAGGATCCACATACGGTTGAGGGTCTCGCCGCTGAGCAGCAGATCGTCACGACGTGTGCTCGAGGACATGATGTCGACGGCAGGGAAGATGCGCTTGTTGGAGAGTTTACGGTCAAGCTGCAGTTCCATGTTGCCGGTGCCCTTGAACTCCTCGAAGATCACCTCGTCCATCTTTGACGATGTCTCGGTCAGGGCTGTGGCTATGATGGTGAGAGAGCCGCCGTTCTCGATATTGCGGGCCGCGCCGAAGAAACGCTTGGGGCGCTGCAGGGCGTTGGCATCGACACCGCCCGACAGGATCTTGCCTGACGCGGGCGAGACGGTATTATAGGCCCGGGCAAGGCGTGTGATGGAGTCGAGAAGGATCACCACGTCGTGTCCGCACTCCACCATACGCTTGGCTTTCTCGAGAACAATGCCTGCGATCTTGACGTGTCGCTCGGCAGGCTCGTCGAAGGTCGAGGCGATAACCTCGGCGTTGACGCTGCGTATCATGTCGGTGACCTCCTCGGGACGTTCGTCGATAAGGAGTATCATGATGTATGTCTCGGGGTGATTCTCGGCAATGGCATTGGCGATATCTTTGAGGAGAAGTGTCTTACCTGTCTTGGGGGGAGCGACTATGAGGCCTCGCTGGCCCTTGCCTATGGGTGAGAACATGTCGACGACGCGGGTGGAGATGTTACATGACTCTCCGCTCGTGAGGTCAAACTTCTCGTCGGGGAACAGCGGCGTAAGGTGTTCGAAAGGCACACGGTCTCGTATGAACTCGGGCGAGCGGCCGTTGATACGCGTGGCCTGGCTCATGGGGAAGTATTTCTCTCCCTCGCGCGGCGGACGTATGGTGCACTCCACTACGTCTCCGCTCCTGAGGCCATAGTTCTTGATCTGGCTCTGGGTGACGTAAACATCGTCGGGCGAGTTGAGGTAGTTATAATCGCTCGAGCGCAGGAATCCGTATCCCTCGGGCATGATCTCGAGGACACCGCCCGCCTCCAGGAAACCGTCGAAGTTGTAGAGCGGTTCCTTGATGTGCAACGGCTGGCCGCCCGGCTGGTTCTGGCGGTTCTTTCTGTTCTTCTTGCCCTGGCCGGGGAGCGGCATGCCACCCTGCTGGGCGAGCTGACGCTGTGCGCCCGGCTCCTGGATGATTATCGGGGCATTGGCGACGGCGGCGGCAGCCTCCTCTTTCTCGCGCTGGGAGCGCGGCACGAAACGTCGTCCCTCGCTGCGCGGGAAAAACTGTCCCAGTGACGAATCCTTGCCTGGCCGGAAGTCACGGCGCTGGTCGCGGGGATGATCTCCGACATCCTCGGGTGAAGGATGCCGGAGGCTGTCCGCCCCTCCGTTGTCAGCAGGGCTGAGGTCGGGTGCCGGTGCTGAGACGGGCACGACAGCTGTCACACTGTCGGCAGCGGGCGCGGGAGCAGACATCTGTTCGGCTGACGGCGCCTGTTCGGCGGCTTTCAATGCGGCCTCACGTGCGGCGGCAGCGGCGGCCTCGGCGGCTTTCTGAGCATTGGACTTACGTCCTCGGCGGCGCGGTGCCACAGGCGGTTCGGTCAATGATGCAGGCTGGAGAGCGGCAGAAGCAGGAGACTGAAGACCGGATGCTTCCTGTGCCGCGGCATCAGGCTGTACGGCCGGCTGAGCCTGGGTTACGTCTTCCGTCTGTATGTCAACTGCCTTGCGGCCACGACGTCCACGTGTCTGACGCGGCGGCATCTCCCCAGCCCCGTCTTCGGGCTTCCGGTCTATGACGGCAACAGCCTCAGGCACGGGGAGGAGCGACGGATCAACCGAGTCGAGACGCGGCATCTCCATGGGTTTGTTTTCAACGGCAGGCGAAGCCTGGGCGTTCTTGGGTTTGCGGCCGCGCCGACGCGGTCCCTCGGTCCCTGCCGGCATATTTACATTCTCAACAGCACTCGTCTCGTCGGGACGGGCGGTAGCGGTCTTCTCGGCCTTACGCGAGATGCGTTCACGGCGCGGATGCTGCTCGCGGTCTCCTTTCGATCCACCGGAAGCCATAGCGCTTGAAGCGTGGTCGGCGGCCTGCTTGTCAAGGATGCGGTAAATGACAGCCTCTTTCTCGGCGTGATTCAACTTCTTCAGTCCCATCGACTCTGCGATCCTGATAACGTCAGCCTCAGGCATCGCGGTGAGTTCCAAAAAATTATACATATAACAGATCTGGTGTAGTAAAATGTCTCATAATCAAAGCCTGCGACAAGTACGGCAGATTCTGCACACAGTGGGGCGGCAAAACGTACTCCGGCTCGAGACAATCAATAAAAAATTGAGTGTTTCCCGACACTGAGTCAGGGCAAATAATAAAATAATGAAACGAATATTCTGAAGAACAGCCGAATCACAGGCATACCCTGCGACAGGGGGACAATCTCCGGCTATTCCTTAGATAGCCGCAAAGTTAAAAATAACTTTTCACAAAAACAAAATTAAAAACCGTTTTGATTTGATATGAAGCGCAGATAAAAAAATACGCGGGACGGATCTTAAGAAAAGCGCAGATTCTTTCGGTTCTTTGTTCCGAAAGCGTTCCGTGCAGATAATCTAAGGAGGAACGATGATCGCAGATTTTTATGTTCCAGGCAACAATCCTATGATCATAAAAAAACTGTGCCGATTTTTTCGGCACAGCTTTTTTTATGAATTGTCTATCTATATGAAATGATATTCTTCATTAGAAATGACCACTTTCTCACTTTCATTAAACGAAGCTTCCATAATACGTGAAATCTTGTCATGGCGCTTTCTCGCTGCAACAGACTCCGCATCATTGAAACTATACCGACGGCTTCCATCTAACAATCCTGGATACCTGGCCTCAACAGCCTTTTCAAAGAGATCGTCGTACATATTATCAGTTTTTGTTTTAAGTGGTTGCAAAGTTAATATTATATTTTTGATTAACAAAGGTTTTTAATAAAAAAAGAATTTATGCACTCAGGAAAACAATCCTGCCGGCTATTATTTCCTTTCGATATTTCTGTTTAAGAACAAGCAGATCCTTATCATCATATAGTACACCGGAGAGAGTATGTTCGGTTTCTGCAAGTTTTGCACGAGCCTTAACACGTTCATAGTCGAGAAGCCTTTGATGAACAAGTTCTGCGCGGCGCGTTTGTACTGCGAAGTAGTTCTGGGCGAAAGCAATCTCAGTTTTACTGAGGATCGCCGTTTTGAACAATTAGATAACAGGCGTATCGCGTGAGCATAACGTCATTTATCTGACGCTCTGCATTTGATCCGAGAGAAACCATTTTGCGGACGTCCGCAAAATGGTCGGATACAGATTCGCCAGCATTTGAACATGCTTCTTTAGCCTTATCAATGACAGGTATAAAGTTACGATATTGTACATATCCTAATGCCAGTGACAGTTCGCGGGCACTCCAACATTCCACACCATCATATTCGATGGCGATTGTTTCAAAACTATTGAAAAGTTCCTGTATCTCAGTTGCTTTCATTCAATTTATAAATAAAGTTCCAACTTAACTATGCGAGGCCAGCCAAAACCTTTAAGCGACTACGCTGGAACTACCGATATTTGTTTTCGGCTTCCGCCGTTATATCATTGTAATACTTCCGGTCATTTCACATCATGATGCTCGAACTGTAAAGTTAATTATTCTCAGCGAGATTCACAACATTCAATTCTCAAATTTTACGGTTATTTCGCAAAAAAACGATTTTACGAGCGTTCATTGAATGTCGGGAGAGAAAAACAACCGCAAATTACGCGGATTACGCAAATTTTCTGAGCAGAGACGGAATCGGATTTTTTCGATCTTTCCTCACTTTAATTTGCGTAATCCGCGAAAATCGTTCCTCCTTAATATTTTACTCAGAACGCTTTCGTAGCGAAGAGTAGAAAGAATCTGCGGTTAATATTCCTTCCGGATGGCTTCCTTTCAATCTGCGTATATCTGCGCTTTTAACTTTTCCTCCGGATGGCCAGAATAAATCTGCGGTTATCTGCGCTTTTATCCTGACCGGCATGTTTTTTAGCGCAGGAGGACGCGGCGGGAGATCGGAGCCGCATTGGAGGCTTCCACCGCAAGGATGTATACACCGGGGGCCATGCCGGCGGCGTCAAGCGTCAGCTCACCGCCCCGGCCGACGGTCTCGGCCACAGCCACGCCCTGCATATTGTAAAGACGTGCCACAAGTCGGTCGGCACCGTCCACCACGACATTGTAACCACGGTCACCGGCGGGAGTGATCACATATCCGCCAGCATCGGCCACCACACCGTCAATACCGGCCTCGGCCTTGCGCCGCAACACCTCCCTGATACCGGCCAAGGCATCCAGTCTGCCCCCACCCCATTGCTTTTTCTGTATATCAGACAGTGATGCATCGGGTTTTACGGCAGTAGTTTTCAAGATCTCGGTTATAGTCTTCACATCCAATGTAGGATCGGCTTCAAGCCACAAAGCCATCGTTCCGGAGACATACGGACACGCCATTGATGTGCCCTGCATTCTGCCCCAATAATTAACCGCACCCACTGATGCTGTAACCTTGGCCGTAGTATTTTCATTTATCCACGAAGCATCCTTTGTATTGGTTTCATAACGATTGAATGATGAAATAATCGCCGCTCCCGGCGCACTGATTGTCGGCAGTTCTATTCCACTATATGATGTACCAAATGATGAGAACGGGCTCATCTCACCTACAACAAACTCACTCTTGTAACTATACCGCCCTGCAAATACAGGCCACGAGGTACGCGTATTATAAGACCCTACAACGACAACATTATCGGAACAGGCCAAATCGCTGATCGTACCATCAGTCGTACCATCAGTATATCCGGAAACAGCATTTGAAGTAAACGACGTATATTCATCACCATAACCATACACAAAAACTTCCTGACCGACTTTGCCTTTAACAGATACAGCCACATTATAGCTGGAACCGGCCGTTTTAGGTTCAAACGTACCTGACATTGCAACGTGATAACGATTATTAAGCGAATTAACTTCAGATCTCAAACGGCAGGTTCCAGACATATTGGCCGTAAACAAATCTCCGGCAGTAACCGACTGTCCGGCCGAAGAAACCGTAGCAACAGCAGTAGCCCTCTGATTGGTTCTACGAACCATCAGAACCGAGACTTCAACAGGGTCTGGACCATTTGTCCATATATCCACACCTGACGATACGTTATTCAGAATAAATGTTTTCAATTCAACATCATCCTGAGTGAACTTTTTACCGACAAACATCTTACTGTCACCTTCATTACCCGCCGCAAGACAAATAATAGCCTCTTTTCCCTTTTCTGACAAAAAACGATTCAGGGAAGTTGAGCTATCATGAGGACCGTCATTACTGCCTAATGATAAATTCACTACCGCCGGCAATCCGATTGTATTGGCGTAATCTATCACATTCTGCACACCTTTCATGATATTACCGTCAGTCAATACTCCTCCAGACATAACTATATCTGACCCTATGGCAACTCCATAATAAGGAACATTCCCATTTACACTAACTGGCGAACCGCCTATCGGGGAGGTCATATATACATAATCTCCCTCACGATTATACGATCCGGCCATGATGCCGGCTACATGAGTTCCATGACTTTCCTTAGCATCATCGGTAGTAAAACGCTTTATTTCACGCTCTGTCACCGCACTTTTGCCAAGATTAAAATCATAAGCGCGCTTAACGCGCAGGGAACCGTCTTCATTTATAAAATTAATATGATTCGGATCAATACCATTATCCATCAAGCCGGTAACAACACCATTACCGGTATATGACACATCTAATCCATTCAAATCAAAACCTGCCTGAATCTGTGTTACATTTGAACCAGGCCGACCGAAATCCATCATCAGATGATACTCATTTCCAAATTCAACATAATTCACTTCCGGTAATTCTGAAAAATCACGTATCCTATCAGCCGGAATCTCGATCAAAAGCATATCAGACATTGCATTCAAAATAATGCGGGCATCAAACTTATCAAAATTTTCATCCGACCATCCCTGATTCATAGTCACGACAGCTTCTATCAGCGGGGAACACTCTCCGCTCCGGCTTCTCAAATTCTCCTCGATATCAACCAATTGATTCAGCCCATTAAAATTAATTTTATTCCGGGCCGTAACTGATACCGAACAAAATATAGCTATAATAAGCCACAATATCCGTTTCATAAATTTCCTTATATACATTATACAAATAACTATAAGCAAAATTAGCGTATAAATCACAAATATTAAAATCCTACTGATAATTAACTTTATCAACAAGTAGAAACATATATATTAGGTCCACAGCATTATTGCCATGGACCTAATATACACACACTAGTGTCTCTTAAAATTAGTTAAAATTAAAATTTTATTGTCTGATTAAGCG
>CAJUBL010000039.1 GCA_910584665.1 uncultured Muribaculaceae bacterium
CACCTCCAAAACATTTTCTCCACCGGCAGATGCTTCTTTCCGTTGAGAATACCTGCAATCTCCTCTTCCTTGTGCTTTGTCAATGGTTATATACTTGGTTAGAGTTTTATGGCGTCGGAGGAGGGCTGATCGGTCACGGCTGTTTTTATTACGTCAAGTATTGTGTCGACATAGTGGAATGTCAGACCGTTACGGTACTTTTCAGCTATCTCTCCGATGTCTTTGGTGTTGTCTCGCGATATGATTATGTCGGTGATGCCGGCACGTTTGGCTGCCAGAATTTTTTCTTTAATGCCTCCGACGGGTAATACCTTACCTCTCAGTGTGATTTCTCCTGTCATAGCTATGCGCTCCCTGACTCGTGTCTGTCTGAATGCCGATACGATTGAGGTTACCATTGTGATGCCTGCTGACGGACCATCCTTTGGTATCGCACCTTCGGGAACATGGATGTGTATGTTGTATTTGTCAAACAGTGCCGGATCTATTCCAAGCTGACCGGCATGGGCCTTGACATATTGCAGGGCAATCATAGCCGATTCTTTCATCACGTTACCAAGGTTTCCTGTGAGATTAAGCTTCTCGCCGTTACCTTGTGACAGGGATGTCTCGATGTAGAGAATCTCTCCGCCGACGGCTGTCCAGGCCAGTCCCGTAACGACACCTGCAAAGTCGTTTCCTTCATATCTGTCTCGGTTGTATCGTGCCACACCAAGGTAGTGGCTTACGCTTTCCGGTTCAATTATGTGGCTGAAATTCTCATTGCTAATTTTCTTCAGAATCACTTTCCGCACTACTGATTGCAGTTGCTTGTCAAGCTGACGGACACCGCTTTCAGATGTGTAGTGTTCTATGATATAGGCAACACTTGCGGGGGTGAACTTAAGATCATCCTCACTAAGTTTATTTTCTTTAAGTATTTTGGGGATAAGATGGCGTATGGCGATCTCGACTTTCTCTTCAATCAGGTAGCCTGAGATGTCAATCACCTCCATGCGGTCAAGCAGAGGTTGTGATAATGTTGACAATGTGTTGGCAGTGGCGATGAACAATACTTTTGACAGGTCGTAGTCAATGTCAATGTAGTTGTCATGGAAATGGCAGTTCTGCTCGGGATCAAGGACTTCGAGCAAAGCTGCTGCCGGATCTCCCTTGAAGTCACTGCCTATCTTGTCTATCTCGTCAAGCATAAGCACCGGATTTGATGTGCTGGCTCGTTTGACGGCTTCCATTATCCGGCCAGGCATGGCGCCTATGTAGGTGCGGCGATGTCCTCTTATCTCGGCTTCGTCATGCAGACCTCCGAGCGAGACCCTCTGGTATTGTCTGCCCATTGCACGTGCTATGGATTGGCCGAGAGATGTTTTGCCTACACCTGGCGCTCCTACCAGGCATAGTATCGGTGCGTTGCCCTCAGGGTTGTTCATAATGACAGCCAGTTGCTCCAGTATACGGTCTTTGACTTTTTCAAGTCCATAATGATCGTTGTTAAGCGTTTCGCGTGCTTTTCCGAAGTCGCTGTTTTCGACGTCATATTTGAGCCATGGCAAGGACAGAAGGGTTTCAAGGTAAGCATACTGTACCGAGTAGTCGGGACTCTGTGGATTGAGTCTGTCAAGTTTTTCCGCTTCTTTGACAAATGTATTGTATGCTTCTTCGGGAAATGGTACCTTACGGGCGCGTTCCATAATCTTTTCCATTTCGTCCTGATCGCCATACAGTTCTTTGCGCAATGAGTCAATCTGTTGTTGCAGGAACGTGTTTTTCTGCTGGTTGGTCAGATTTATGTGGGTGCGTTCCATTATGGATCTGTTAAGGTCGCTCAGCTGCTGCAGTACCGATAGTTCGGCCAATAACATGAGTCCGCGCTCTTTCAGTTTGTTTTTGGCCAGCAGTTTGGCTTTCTGCTCGATAGGTATGGGCATGTGTGTGGATACCATGTTGATGAGCATCTCAGGATTGTTCACACTGCTTATGTTGAACTTCATCTCTTCGGGAGCTCCAGGGGTGTTCTCGAGAATTGATGAGGCGGTGTCTTTTATCATTTCAGCCACCGATTTGAATTCGGTGTCATTAGACTTTGGTATACTGTCTCTGATCGGCTTGACGTGAGCCGACAGCCTGGCCTGAGGCATGGTTTCACCTTTGCCCGGTCCGAGTACTTTGAATTTATTGCGGCTATGCAGTATTGCGGTATGGGTTCCGTCAGGCAGATCCAGCACTTTGATCACGTCAGCAATTACTCCATATTCGTGGAACTGGTCGGGAACAGTCGGATCATCGACAGCGGGATCTGACTGGCATAATATACCGATTGAAATTTTCTGTTCGTTGGCTTTCTGTGCGGTTATATAAGAATTTTCCCGTCCTAAGGCCAGAGGTATTGTGACATCAGGAAACAATATCAGGTTGCGTGTAGGCAGAATCGGCAGGTCCTCATAGCAGGGTTCTCCGTTGTTGAGGAATGACTTCAGATCTATCTCGCCAAGTGATATTATTGATTGGTTTTTTTCGTGATCCGGATTCATGTGCTAATTATAGGAATATATGTATTTTTCGGTATGTCACTATCGTGATAACGGCCCCTTCTTGGTTGATGGGGCCGGATCATTGATTTGTCATCGGTCGTGGAGAATATCAGTCTCTCCACAATCTGCATGTCTGACTGGTTGTGTGAGGATGATAGGGCGCATTATCAGGCCTTATCCTCTTCCTCAGATTTGCTTTCGTCTTCAGCCTTCTCCGGCTCTACGAAGGTATCGATACCTGCCGCCAGTAACTGGTTGTACCAGTTCAGCAACTTCCTGATATCGTTGGTGTAGACTTTCTCGTCGTCAAAGTCAGGCAGAACTTCGGCAAAGAAACTCCTTATGCCGGCATCGTTGCCAAGGCCTTTGACATCCACCGGCTTACCGTTCATTTTAGTTTTTACGGCTTCGAGAACAATTCCTAAAGGAACATCGTCCTCGACGGTGTAGATCGATATGTCGGCCAGGGATATCACCTTGTCGTGGGCATATGCCGGAGTGCGTTTGTGGGTTGACAGGCTTTCAACTATGAGCATGTTTTTACCAGGGTTTACGAGTCTGAAAAGTCCCGGACGTCCCGAGATGCAGAGTATTCCTTTAAGCATGGTTAGGTTCTTTTTGTCTGATTTCAATTATCATAGCCGTGTTGCGGTGCGGCTATATTATTCTGACTACAAAGGTACATAAAAAATTGGGAATTTTTATGTACCTTTGTATTTGAAATGTTAATCTATCTCAAGAACATAATACAGCTTGTCATTTCACCTGATAACGGGTGGGAGGATATTGATGCCGACCGATCATCACAGCGTGCTTTCAAAGGACTTCTGTGGATGACCGGCATAGCCGCACTGTCGGTTTTCGTGCAGTTGCTGTATGCGCATCATATTCCATTAGTGGCGATGTTCCAAATGGTTATCGTTGTGATGATTTCATATGGCGCTACTTATTTTATAGGTAATTCGGTGGTCACGTCATGGCTGCCGCGTATTAACGGCGGTGTGTCGGATGCCGACCGTGTGCATCTGTTCTCGGCTTATTCGGTAAGTCTGTTGTCAATTCAGACAATAGTATCAAACCTGCTGCCAATCACATTTGCCATTCTTGAACTCTGGCCGATATATACCGTTGTAATCATGTGGAGGGCTATGGCAATTCTTGATATATCTGTCGAGGCTACCGGCAAGTATCTTCTTGCAGTGATCCTCGGGTTTATTTTGCCGTCCCAGCTCTTACCAAGGATTTTTAATACTGTTATAATGTAATGAAATTTAAGGAGATCAATATAAAGAACAAGCGTGCAACCTATGATTTTGCCATAGGTGATACTTTCACTGCCGGTATCGTGCTTACCGGAACCGAGATCAAATCGATCAGGCTCGGCAAAGCCAGCCTTGTCGATACATTCTGTTATGTCGACAATGGCGAGGTCTGGGTCAAGAACATGTATATAGCCGAATATTTCTACGGAACATATAACAATCATGCCGAACGTCGTGACCGCAAGCTTCTGCTTAATAAGAAAGAGATAGCACAGATTGAGAAAGATGGTAAACTTACCGGTTTCTCCATCATACCGCTCAGGCTGTTTATCAATGGCCGTGGTCTCGCCAAACTTGTTATCGGTGTGGCTAAAGGTAAGAAAGAATACGACAAGCGTCAGTCAATAAAAGAGCGTGATGACAGGCGTGCTATGGCTCGATTTTTTCAGCAAAAATAATATACTGTCTGTCATCTGTCGCGGTGATACCTGTGATGCGGGTTTTACCGCTTTTTTTTATTCCTAAGCGAGTACGCAGGGAGTCGGCGCTTATAGGAAAATTTCGTGTCGCGACATCGGCCTGTATCCGTTTCCGGGCTAATTGTCTGATGTGCCCCGATGTGTATGGTATGACCTCTGTTATCTCATAGTTTCGTCCGGGAAAATCATCGGTCCTTTTATCGCTGGTGTATAGATGGGTATTGTGATGTATCATGAACGCGTTGAATCTCCGGCATAACAGTCTGAACGGTCCGGCCTTCATTGTCGCCGCCGAGGGTTCAAGCAGATACATTCCGACCTCGGGCATTCTGCATTTTGCCTGAGCCTCGGCTTCTTCGCCTGCAGTAAAAGTGAATATAGCTCCATCGTTCCATATCTTTATTTCCGGGTCATGATGCTCGTTGCTGTCGATTAATGCCAGAAGTTCGCGACACTCTCCTCGCTCGGCGACAGACCATAACTCACGTGTGCCAGGCAGGTCCCGCAGTGTCTGGGTCACATCAAGCATCGGAGACATTTTTACCATTATGAGTTTTGATCTGGCACGTAACAAGGGGAGTAACAAGGTGACATCGGGTGTGCAATCATGTATGTTGTAAACGCGACCTCCGGAGTCGTCACGTCTGGCCGGGTCTATGAATATAAGGTCAAAATGCTCTTCGGTCTTTTTTAACCATTCCACACTGTCTGCGTTCAGTACCGTGATATTAGGTCTGTCTTTGAAATTATAAGCCGCTACATCAGCTATCTTTTTATTCAGATCGACGGCAGTCATCCTTACCGACGGATCACGGGCTAAGAGTGAGGCGTCTACACCGAGTCCGCATGTCATATCGAGCACCTTAGACCCGTGTTCAAGTCCGGCAATATCGTGATGTAAACGAGCCACACGAGCTGATGATGCCTGTTCGACCGACAGACTTACAGGCATAAGCCGGGGTAATAGTTCCGTTTCACCGGTAATCAGAAACTTTGAACGGGACCGCCGTTCATTTTCAATCTGGGCTATGGCATCGTCAATCCAGTCGGGATCACTGTGCTTCTTTGCGAGTCGTAGTTTTATCGGGTCTGTCCCGCGGTGGCGGTCTACCCATTCCCAGAAATTATTGTCATATATGCTCATGGACCATATTGTATAAATGAAATCCCGGCCAATAAAAAATCAGCCGGGATTGAATTGATCATAATATGTTTGCCTGGGTGTAAGTATTAACCCTTGATAGCAGCGATACCGGGAAGAATCTTGCCTTCGATGGCTTCAAGAAGAGCGCCGCCGCCGGTAGATACATATGAAACCTGATCGGCCATGCCGAACTTATTGACACAGGCAACAGAGTCGCCGCCGCCTACCAGCGAGAATGCGCCTTTGCCGGTGGCCTCTACGATAGCTTCGGCGATAGCGCGTGAACCGGCTGTGAAGTTATCAAATTCAAATACACCGGCAGGACCGTTCCAGAGAATGGTCTTCGCGTCCCTGATAGCCGCTGCGAATGCTTTCTGTGATTCAGGACCGGCATCCAGACCTTCCCAACCCTCGGGGATATTCATTACAGAGCATATCTGTGTGTTGGCGTTGTTGTCGAATGCATCAGCCGCAATGCAGTCGGTTCCCAATACAAGGTTGACGCCTTTTTCTTTGGCTTTCTTAATGATGTCAAGAGCGAGGTCGAGTTTGTCTTCCTCACAGATAGACTGGCCTACGCTACCTCCCTGAGCCTTAGCGAAAGTATATGTCATACCGCCGCATAGGATCAGGTTGTCAACCTTGTCCATGAGGTTTTCAATGATGCCGATCTTTGTCGATACTTTCGATCCGCCCATGATAGCGGTGAACGGACGTTTGATGTCGCTCAGTATGTTGTCGACAGCCTGAACCTCTTTCTCCATCAGGTAGCCCAGCATCTTGTTGTCGGCGTCGAAGTAATCGGCGATGACAGCAGTCGAAGCGTGTTTGCGGTGTGCGGTACCGAATGCGTCGTTTACATATACATCGGCATAGCCTGCCAGGGTCTTGGCAAATTCTTTCTGACGGGCTTTCATTTCTTTCTTAGCCTCGTCATATTCGGGATCCTCTTTATCTATGCCTACCGGCTTGCCTTCTTCCTCAGGGTAGAAGCGCAGATTCTCCAGCAGGAGAACTTCGCCGGGTTTAAGGTTGGCGGCGGCCTCAGCGGCGTCAGCACAGTCAGGTGCGAATATTACATCTGTTCCAAGAGCTTTGGCTACGTCATCTTTGATCTGGGCCAGAGAGAACTTCGGATTCACCTTGCCTTTGGGTTTGCCCATGTGGGACATTATTATCAGCGATCCACCATCTGCCAGGATTTTTTTGAGGGTGGGGAGGGCGCCGCGTATACGGGTGTCGTCGGTTACATTGCCGTTCTCGTCCAGAGGCACATTGAAGTCAACACGCACGATGGCTTTTTTGCCTGCGAAGTTGTAGTTGTCGATTTTCATTTCTGCAAAATTAAGTTTTGGTTTAACTTGCCGCAAATTTAACAAAATTCCAGTAGAAAATAAAGAAAAATTTCCGTAAAATTAATGGCGTATACAGGAATAGGCTGTATGGTTATATTATATTCCGGCGTAGGTGCTGAGCAACCCGCTCATCTGGTCGCGTAGTTTAAGAGCTTCGGCGGCGGCGGCTTCGGCAAAATCTTTTCCCTGTGACGCATATATGATGCCACGGGATGAGTTGACAAGCAGTCCGCAGTCTTTGTTCATACCATATTTCGCAACTTCTTCAAGGCTGCCGCCCTGTGCGCCTACACCCGGCACGAGCAGGAAGCTGTCGGGGGCTACCGCACGGATATCCTCAAATAGTTTTCCCTGGGTTGCGCCGACAACGAACATCAGCTGGTCGGCTGTCGCCCATTTACCGGCTTTGAGTATCACGTTCTCAAACAATCTTCGGCCATCTCTGTCTTCTATGAGCTGGAAATCATGACTGCCTTTGTTTGATGTGAGTGCCAGCAGTATGACCCACTTGCCGTCATATCCCAGAAATGGAGTGACGCTGTCTTCGCCCATATATGGAGCTACGGTGATTGCATCGACGTCAAGGTGCTCGAAGAAACTGCGCGCATACATCGCGGATGTATTGCCTATGTCACCGCGTTTGGCATCGGCTATTACAAACTGGTCGGGAAAGTCTGTCTTCAGGTAGCGCAGAGTTTTTTCAAGCGCGATCCATCCTTCTACACCCAGACTCTCATAGAAAGCCAGATTGGGTTTGTATGCTACGCAGTAGGGGGCTGTGGCATCGATAATGGCTTTGTTGAAAAGGAATATAGCGTCCTCTTTGTCGGCCATGTGGGCCGGAATCTTCCTGATATCGGTATCAAGACCTACACATAGAAAAGATCTTTTGCGCCTGATATTCCCGACAAGCTGATTGTAATTCATAGTGATGTTTTTATAATTCGTTTTCTTTGAGTTTCTCGGCGTTCTCGGCTATAATCAGGTGGTCTATGCAGTCCTGGATATCTCCGTCCATGAAAGCGGCCAGATTATATACCGTATAATTTATGCGGTGGTCGGTGATGCGCCCTTGCGGATAGTTGTAAGTGCGTATCTTGGCCGAACGGTCACCGGTCGATACCATGGTCTTGCGTCGCGAGGCTATGTCATCAAGATACTTCTGATGTTCCTTGTCATATATGAACGTGCGTAATCGGCTCAGGGCTCTTTCTTTGTTCTTGGGCTGGTCACGTGTCTCAGTGCACTCTATGAGTATCTCTTCGGTGACTCCGGTGTTCGGATTACGCCACATATACCGCAATCTTACCCCTGATTCCACTTTGTTTACGTTCTGGCCTCCTGCGCCGCCAGATCTGAAAGTGTCCCATTTGATTTCGCCTTCGTTGATCTCTACATCAAACTCTTCGGCTTCGGGCAGTACGGCTACCGTCGCGGCCGATGTGTGTACGCGTCCCTGAGTCTCGGTGGCCGGCACACGTTGCACCCGGTGTACGCCGCTTTCATACTTGAGCGTACCGTAGACGTTTTCACCTGTCACTGCGAATACAATCTCTTTGTATCCTCCTGCTGTACCTTCACTGAAGCTTGTCACGGCAACAGTCCATCCTTTTGACTCGCAGTACCTGCTGTACATCTTGAACAGATCTCCGGCAAAAAGGGCGGCTTCATCACCACCTGTGCCGCCGCGTATTTCCACAATGGCGTTTTTACCGTCCTCCGGATCTGCCGGGACAAGCAGAAGCTTTATCTTTTCCTCCATGTCGGGGAGAGCCCCGGAGGTCTCGTCGAGCTGTTCCCTGGCCATAGATCTCATATCCGGGTCACTCTCGGTTTCAAGTATCAGCCGGGCTTCCTCCTGATCGTCAAGCAGGGAGCGGTAGCGGCGTGTGGCGTCCGTGAGCCTCTCCAGTTCCTTGTATTCCTTGGTGAGACGTACATAGCGTTTCATATCGCTGATGACATCCGGATCCGTTATCAGAGTACTTACCTCGGCATATCGTGCCTCGATACCGTCAAGCCGTGACAGCAAAGATTTTTCAGCCATAGATTATAAAAATAGGTGGTTGATATCAATGATATTCGCTGGAGAAGTGGAACCGTATCTTCGGAAAGTCGTTCTGGGCCATCTGCAATACGTAGTTTGAGTCGGCAAGGAAAACATCACGTCCGTCACGGTCTACGGCCATGAACTGGTGCTTGCGCTTCTTGAACGCTGCCAATGCTTCATCATCGTCACTTTCTATCCAGCATGCCTTGTACAATGATACGGGTTCCCAACGGCATTGTGCTGCATATTCGTGAAGCAGACGGTACTGTATGACTTCAAACTGCAGCTGGCCTACAGTGCCGATTATCTTGCGACCGTTGAACTGGTTGACAAACAACTGAGCCACACCTTCGTCCATAAGCTGCTGTATGCCTTTTTCCAGCTGTTTGGATTTCATAGGATCCGTATTTTCTATATACTTGAACATCTCGGGTGAGAAACTCGGAAGTCCTTTGAAGTGGAGTTCCTCGCCCTGTGTCAGTGTGTCGCCTATCTTGAAGTTGCCGGTGTCGGGAATACCCACGATGTCGCCCGGATAAGCCTCGTCGACAATGTTCTTCTTCTGTGCCATGAATGCTGTAGGAGCGGCGAATCGCATGAATTTTCCCGAGCGTATGTGCTTGTAGCTGGCATTACGCTGGAACTCGCCGCTACACACTTTCACAAATGCTATACAGCTTCGGTGGTTGGGGTCCATGTTGGCATGTATCTTGAACACAAATCCGCTGAACTGTTCCTCATGCGGATCTATAGACCGCTCCTCAGCGGTTACCGGGCGCGGAGAGGGTGCGATCTTAACGAAGCAGTCGAGCAATTCCTTGACACCGAAAGTATTAAGTGCCGATCCGAAGAAAACCGGGGCAAGTCGGCCCTTGAGGTACTCGTCAACCTCAAACTCGGGGTATACTCCTTCAAGGAGTTCGAGATCTTCACGCAGTTTGGCGGCATCTTTTTCTCCGACATTTTCATCAATGCGCGGGTCGTTGATGTCATCGATTTCCACGCGTTCGGTCACGCGTTGCTTGTTGGGGGTGAAGAGGTCGAGACCGTGTTCGTAGATATTGTAGACTCCTTTGAATTTCGCGCCGATATTGATAGGCCAGGACAGAGGTCTCACACCGATCTTGAGTTCGGTCTCCAGTTCGTCAAGGATTTCAAACGGATCCCGTCCTTCACGGTCCAGTTTGTTGACAAATATTATTACCGGTGTATTGCGCATACGGCACACTTCCATCAGTTTCCGTGTCTGTTGCTCCACACCCTTGGCTACGTCGACCACGATAATGACGCTGTCGACGGCTGTAAGAGTTCGGTATGTGTCTTCGGCAAAGTCCTGGTGTCCCGGAGTGTCGAGAATATTGATCTTATAGTCGCCGTAGTTGAATCCCATTACCGATGTGGCAACCGATATGCCACGTTGCTTCTCGATTTCCATCCAGTCGCTAGTGGCGGTTTTCTTGATTTTGTTTGATTTTACGGCACCTGCTATGTGTATGGCGCCGCCATATAACAGTAATTTTTCTGTCAGCGTTGTCTTGCCCGCGTCGGGATGGCTGATGATTGCGAATGTACGTCTGCGTGAAATTTCGTCCGATAAATTAGCCATAATAAGTGGTTGAATTTTGAGCCTGAAACAAAGGCAGTACAAAGGTACAACAAATTTTCAACACATAGTCCCACGCCCGGTATTTTTTGGTGTAATAGTACCGGGTGTGAAATGCTGTGATCAGGTCCCTCTGTCTAATCCGTAAGTTTGGTGAGATTGGCGTTTATCTCTTCTTCGCTCACGCTGTAGTTGATCAGATCGCCTGAGAGGTATTTGTCATACGAAGCCATGTCTACAAGTCCGTGACCTGAAAGATTGAACAATATGACCTTTTCTTCGCCAGGTTTGAGTTTTTTTACTTCACGTATTGTTGCCGCAATGGCGTGACATGATTCCGGCGCAGGAATAATGCCTTCGGCGCGAGCAAACAGGCAACCGGCCTCGAATGATTCCAGCTGGTTAATATCGACGGCTTCCATCAGATTGTCTTTGAGCAGCTGGCTTACAATCACACCTGCACCGTGGTAACGCAGACCGCCGGCATGTATATTGGCCGGCTGAAAGTTATGACCAAGGGAGAACATCGGCAATAAAGGGGTGTAGCCGGCTTCGTCACCGAAATCATAACAGAACTTGCCCTTTGTCAGTTTGGGACAGGATGCCGGTTCGGCGGCTATGAAACGCGTGTGGGATTTTCCTTCTATGCCTTTGATCTTATGGCGCATGAAAGGAAATGATATGCCCCCGAAGTTGGATCCGCCTCCAAAGCATGCGATCACCATGTCGGGGTATTCGCCAGCCATTTCCATCTGTTTTTCGGCTTCCAGCCCAATGACAGTCTGGTGCAGGGTGACGTGGCTCATTACGGATCCGAGAGTGTACTTGCAACCGGGTGTTGTACGGGCCAGTTCCACAGCTTCGGAAATGGCCGTACCCAGCGAACCCTGGCAGTTGGGGTTGACTGTGAGGATATCCTTGCCGGCACGTGTCGACATTGATGGTGAGGGTGTTACCTGAGCTCCATATGTCTGCATTATGCTACGGCGATAGGGTTTCTGTTCATATGATACCTTCACCTGATATACGGCGGCTTCCAGTCCGAAAAGCGATGCCGCATATGAAAGCGATGCACCCCATTGTCCGGCACCGGTCTCGGTAGTCACATTCCTGACCCCCTCTTTCTTACAGTAATAGGCCTGAGGAATGGCTGAATTCAATTTGTGCGATCCCATGGGCGATACACTTTCGTTCTTGAAGTATATGTGCGCACTGGTACCCAATGCTTTTTCCAGACCGTAGGCGCGCACTAACGGAGTCGAGCGGTAGTACTTGTACATTTCCCTTACCTCGTCGGGGATCGGAATCCATGTGTCAGTCATGTTCAGTTCCTGATCGCTGCATTCCATAGCAAATATCGGATAGAGATCCTCGGCTTTCATTGGCTCACGTGTCTGTGGATTGAGCATTGGCATAGGCTTTGTCGTCATGTCGGCCTGGATATTATACCACTCGTGGGGAATCTCGTTTTCCGGCAAGAAATATCGTTTTGTTTTCTCTTTCATCTGGGGTGAAAAGTGCTTGAATTTATTAATAACCGTCAAAAGTACTGATAAAAATTCGTATCGCCAAACCGATGTTCTATAAAACCAGTGAAAAGTGCCTTTTGGCGGATTTCTGGTGGAAATTTGTTTGAAATAGCGGGTTGTTGTGGAAAAAGCAGTATCTTTGCGGTGTATATTTTTCGGGGCTTGCCCTTATTCTTATTTTTTTATTTTCATAATTGAAAATGAGGGTTTTAAAATTTGGAGGAACATCGGTCGGTACAGTCAGGAGTCTTACCAGTGTCAAGACTATCGTCGAGGGACGACATGAGCCGCTCATTATTGTTGTGTCGGCTTTGGGTGGCATTACCGATATGCTTATAAATACAGGCCGCAGGGCTCTGGACGGTTTTGACGAGTGCGTTGCAGACATAGCTGTCATTACTCGTCGGCACTATGATATTATTGAAGCTCTGGTACCTGAAGCCGAGAGGAATGAGGTTGTCGGGCATATTGATGCCATGCTTGCAGAACTCACTGATATATACCGTGGTGTGAGTCTGATCCGGGACTTGTCGGCAAAGACTCTTGATATCATAGTAAGCTATGGTGAGCGGATGTCGAGTTATATAATATCTCATGTTATCGAGAATACAAGGCTGTATGATTCGTTTCAGTTTATCAGGACGGTGAGGCGTGCCGGCAAGGATGTGTTTGACGATGTGACATCGAAGACTCTGATAGCCGCGACATTTGCCGGTCACGAGAATCATGTGGCGATTGTACCCGGTTTTATTTCGTGTGATGCTGACGGGCGGATCACGAATCTGGGGCGCGGTGGCAGTGACTATACAGCCGCTATTCTTGCCGCAGATCTCGGCGCTGAGGTTCTGGAGATATGGACTGATGTAGATGGATTCATGACAGCCGACCCGAAAATCATTCCCAATGCATATGTGATCGACCATATGTCGTTCAATGATGCCATGGAGTTGTGTAACTTTGGTGCAAAAGTAGTGTATCCGCCTACAATATATCCTGTATATCATAAGAATATACCGATACTTATTAAAAACACATTTAATCCCGATGCTCCCGGAACATTGATATCCAACGACAGTCCTGAAGATCATGTGAAGCCTATCAAAGGTATATCGTCGATCAATGACACGAGCCTTATAACGGTCACCGGCTTAGGTATGGTTGGTATTGTGGGAGTGAATGCGCGGATATTCAATGCATTGGCTGATAACGGTATAAGTGTGTTCATGGTATCACAGGCATCGAGTGAGAACAATACTTCGATGGCTGTCAGAAGTGTTGATACAGAGAATGCGGTAGAGACATTGACCAAAGAGTTTGAGGATGAATTGCGTCGTGGCGATATCACCGATATCAGGGCTGAGAATGATCTGGCTACCGTTGCCATAGTCGGCGAGAATATGAAGTCTGAAACCGGTATTGCCGGTCGTCTTTTCAATACCTTGGGACGTAATGGTATAACGGTGAGAGCAATCACCCAGGGGGCATCTGAGACTAATATCTCGTTTGTGATCGACGGCCGTGATCTGAAAAAGGCTATCAGTGTGATCCACGATTCGTTTTTTCTGTCGGCATCTCAGGTGCTCAATGTATTTATTGTCGGAGTAGGCAATGTGGGACGTCACCTGCTGAAGCAGATAGCGAGGCAGCAATCCAAACTTCTGGAGGAGAAGGCTCTGAAAGTGCAGGTGGTAGGAATTGCCAACTCAAGTAAGGCTGTGTTCAACAGGGACGGTATTGATGTCAACCGTTATCGGGAATATCTCGAACAGTCGGAAACAGAGGCTTCGCCAGTCTGTATTAAGGAGGGGGTGCTGTCGATGAACATATATAATCCGGTTTTTGTAGATTGTACGTCAAGCGATCAGATCGCACGACTTTACTATGATCTGCTAAGTCATAATGTCAATGTCGTGGCAGCTAATAAGATCGCGACATCATCGGACTATGAGAACTATGCCCGTCTAAAGGAGGTCGCACGTAAGAAAGATGTTAAATTTCTGTTTGAGACCAATGTAGGTGCCGGATTGCCGATTATAAACACAATCAATAATCTGATAAATTCGGGTGACAAGATTCTTAAAATCGAGGCTGTGGTATCTGGCACACTTAATTATATATTCAATGTTCTGGGCAAAGATACTCCTCTTAGCCGTGCTATAATGATGGCCCGTGACGCAGGGTACAGCGAGCCGGACCCCCGAGTGGATCTCAGCGGGCGTGATGTGGTAAGAAAGCTTGTGATACTGGCACGTGAGGCCGGGTATGTCGTGGAACAGGCTGATGTAAAGAAAAATCTGTTCATCCCTGAGAAGTACTTTACCGGTACAATTGATGATTTCTTCAAAAATATCACCGGGATAGACGAGGAGCTGGAACAGCGTCGTCAGGAGGCTGAAAGCAACAGGGAGCATTTCAGGTTTGTTGCGAAACTCGAGGATGGCAGTGTAGAGGTGGGACTGCAGTCGGTAGGCCGTGACCATCCTTTTTATGATCTTGAGGGAAGCAATAATGTAATACTTATAACGACCGAACGTTACAAGGAGTATCCTATGTCCATCAAGGGATATGGCGCTGGCGCCGAGGTGACAGCGGCCGGTGTGTTTGCCGACATTATATCAATAGCAAATATACGATGATATACCGTGGTTCATCGCATACAGCCGTCAGAAATGTGTCTTTTATCCAGGCAATGCTGTCGGGAGTAGATGAGAATGGCCGAGGTTTTGTGCCTGTCGGGATCACGCCATTACCGGTCCCGTTTTTCAGGAATATCGCCGAGATGTCGGCCCAGGATGTGGCATACGTGGTTGTCACGGTTATGATGGGCAATGATTACAAGGCTGAGGAACTGAGACGATTTGTTGATGAATGGATCGTTGATGATATGAACCTATACCAGGCTGGAGAGGGAATATATGCTTTGGAGCCTTGGTGGGGTGCGACTATGTCGCAATATGACATAATAGGGCGATTTCAGGCTATTCTTATTCGCAATTGTTATGATCGGGAGGCTGTGTCTCTCGACTCGGTGCTGTTCAGTCCGTCAATGGACGACAGTTGTGCGGCCATAAGTCAGGCTTTCAGGAGTGTCATAGGAAAATCGCCTGTTATGCTTCAGGCGGTGGGGACACTTTCTGATATAGAGAAACGTCAGGTGTACTACATGGTTGATCGGGATCTGCTTCATTTGGTGACTTGTGATCAGCAGAGTCTGTGGCAGTTAAGTTGTCGCGCTTTCAATAATCAGACCATATGGAATGGGTCTCGCCCTGTTATCATCAGCGATGTAAACGTTGCGGCGCTTGTGGCCCGTGTATATTGTTTCTTCGACGCTTACAGGCTTCTTGTCATAAACGGAGTCCATGGACCAGTCACTATAAGTCCTGACGCACGTAATGACGGAGATATGCTTGCCGCGCGGGTAGCGGTGGAGATGGGATTGCCTGTGAATATCAGTGTGCCGTCCGGTGTTGAGAATACGGACTCCGTTATTTCCGACGTTTACAGGCAGAGCGGATATATCTTGAATCCACGTGCTGCTGAAAGGTGGAAAGCGTTAAATGATCGGGTGATGGAAACGGGTGAAACGGGAGTGCTGGTGAATCCGTCACATCCTGCTAAGTTCCGATCTCGTATCGAACCGCTGATTAACCGGGTGTTGATGTTGCCCAATAAGTTGCATTTCAATGATATACCACGTGTACATTACAAGCGGGTGGCACCATCGGTAAATGCATTGAAAAACTGTTTTATTAACTATTAGAAAAAAAGTCATGTCAAGTAAAAGAAATCTTAAGAAGCTCGTACGTTGCATGTGTGGCGATATGGCCGCCGAGTGTATCATAGCCAAGACTGTAGTTCCGGGTATTGATCCTGATGTTATGTCGGCGCTGGTAATAAAAATAGCATGTCTGCAGGACCAGACATTGCGTAAGTTTACTTTCTGCTATGATAAGGTGTCTGCCGATTTTGAGTCTCCTGCAGCATACCGAAAAGCCCGTCATGAATATATGGTCAGGGCTTACCGCTCGATCAAGACCGAATTCAACAAACAGGTCGATGATATTGTTAAAGAGATGAATGCCGCTCTGCCCCAGGCTCAGAAAGAACTGAACAGACAGAATGTTCATACAATTTCATAGATGTCAGGGAGCCATTGGCTTCGTTTATAAAAATTACTGATTTTGAACATCGCCGCAATAATACTTAAAATAGCCGGGTGGCGTGTCAATGTCACGGCACCCGACTTTGACAAATGCTTAATATGTGTAGCCCCGCACACGTCCAATTGGGATTTCGTGTTGGGAAAACTTGCGTATTGGGCTGTCCATCGCAAGGCCGGATTCCTGATGAAGTCGTCTTGGTTTTTCTTTCCGCTGGGATTTGTTTTAAAGGCTATAGGGGGGGTGCCTGTTTACCGCAATGAGAAGCGTGGGGCGCTGGTGGACCAGCTTGTAGATAAGTATGATAACTCTGACCGGCTTGCGCTTGCGATCACTCCTGAGGGGACGCGTCGCCGTACCGCACGCTGGCATACCGGAATCCTGAATATAGCCTACAGGGCTAATGTACCGATACTACTCGGAGTGCTCGACTATGGCAACAGGTACATAGACGTGAGCGAGGTGTTCTATCCTACGGGTGACAGTCTTGCAGATATGAAAAAAATCAAACAGTTCTATTCACCTTATCATGGAAAATATCCCGACAAGTTTACAACCGAGGACGAGTGACAACAAACTGACGATAGGGGTTCTGGCTCTGGATATTGTCTGGGCCGACAAGGAGACCAATATGAACAGGGTCAGAGAGTATATCGGACGGTATGGCTGTGAGATAGATCTGCTTGTATTGCCGGAACTCTTTACTACGGCGTTCGCTCAGGATATAGATGTGTTGCCGAATATTGCTGAGAATGACAATGGTCCCACGATAAATGAACTAAGGAGGCTGTCGAAGGAATATGATATGGCTATAGGGGGAAGTTATCTTGCAATGACAGGAAAACAATTCTATAACAGAGGTTTCATATTGCTGCCTGACGGAGGTGACGCTTTCTATAATAAGAGACATCTATTCGGTCTAAGTGCCGAAAGCCGTCTGTTTACAGCGGGTACCGAACTTCCTGCTGTGGTCAGTTTCAAGGGATGGCGGCTTGCTCTGATAGTCTGCTATGATCTGCGATTTCCGGTTTGGTGCCGACGTAGTGACGGTAACTGTCAGTATGATCTGCTGATGGTTGCCGCTAACTGGCCGTTGTCACGCAGTTATGCCTGGGAGCATCTGCTGATAGCGCGTGCCATAGAAAATCAGGCTGTAGTGGTTGGTGCAGACCGCTCCGGGCGAGATGACTTCGGAGAGTATGACGGTATGACCCGTGTCTATGACTGTACAGGTCACGAAGTTGATATGGTGGCCTGTGATAATATGTTGACTATATCAAAGGTGTCGTATGACCATCTCGCTGATATGAGACGCAGGTGGCCAATGGCCAATGATGCTGACAGATTCTGTATCCTATAGTTTCTCAAGCAATTCCATGATGCGAGGAAGAACCGGTGAGATCCCGTCGTTGACGATGTGATGTATGTTTTGGTGGCGGCGTGATAGAATGAAGGATTCCTGAGATTCGATACGTGCCGTTACCGCCTTGCGGTTGCACGAATTGCGGTTGATGACTCGTTCAATACGGATGTTTACCGGGGCGGAGACTTCCCAGACTTCATCAACAATGAGGTCGAGATTGCTCTGATACAGAATGGCTGATTCAATGAAGAACAGTCCGTGCGGGTGTTGTGTGTGTGTGACTCTGTGAGTGATGTCTTCGATAACGGCAGAGTGTGTTATGGCGTTGAGTTTTTCCAATTTTGTATTATCGTTGAACACAACATCTGCGATCAGTTTCCGGTCAATGATCCCATGGCTGACCGCCATGGGATGTATTTCTTCCATTAGTCTGAGCTGAATGGATCTGTCGTTATCCATGATGTGTCTGGCCTCAGTGTCGCAGTCGTAGACTTCGTATCCGTTGACGCGCAGGATACGGCTTACGATGCTTTTACCGGTGCCGATCCCCCCTGAGATAGCTATAAGTCGTGACATGGCTGTCATTCAGTTTCAAGTATATATTCTACTGATGTCGGGGAGATTGTTCCGTTAATGTAATTGTCCGGGATAAGTGAGAGTTCGAGTCGTATGGTATTGCCGGTCCGTTTATCATAGTCGGCATAGGCTTTGACTGGATATCCGGCGGTGTTGAACAGGCTCATTGGAACAAGGCAGCTGAATGAGACCTGTGTCGGAAATGTTATCATCATAGTATTGTCCGGGGTGTTCAGCGGTTCGACAGGGATAGTGAATGTGCGACTTACGAGAGGTTCGACCGGAACGATGATGTCAATGGTATCGGGTACAGCCCGACAGTCGGCCGGAACATTGATGGAGGCTCTGGTGTGTGTGGTGTCGCTGATACCGTCAAGGTTGACTATGTCGGTGAAGACGGCTTTGATACGGTTGGAGAGAGGAGTGGCCGAGAATATCAGAACGCTGTCGGCCGATGTCTGTATGGGGCCGTTGATTGTGTACTGAGGCTTTGCTACTATGTTTGATTTTATGATAACCGGAACCTTGACAGGAGGCAGTGTGGTGTAGCTTACAGACAGAGAGTCTGGTGACTGGGTTATGACAGTAGCTGTTCCGCCGAATTGCTGGCGTATTATATTGTTGAGTTGTGTTTCGCTGAGAGTGAGGCGGCAGTTGTCGGAGTTGTTGAAGTCGTTGAAGCCTATGTGCAGATTCTTTCTTTTAAGAAACTGTCTGGAGAGATGGTTGGCTCCTTTGTCGCGAACCGATATGCTCACAACCGGAGTCTCGCCATGGGCAGACAATAGTGTTATGTCGGCTGGAAGACCGTCAATGATAACCGGGAGTTCGTAGTCACGCTGAATTTCATCGTTGAGTGACATCAGAAACCAGAATAGGGTAGAGATGGCGAGAAAAACAAGGAATGTGAGCGAGTTGCGCCCGTTGCGGGAGTTAAGCTGTCGCTTGATTTTTTGTTGTATGTCGCGTATCACAGTCTTAGAGAGTGTTGAGTTTTGACTTATGTTAAGATTCAGATGATAATTTCGAGTATGTTTTCATAATGGTAAAAACACAGCATACTCTGGATATAATGTAAGTGGCTTAAACTGAGAGCGGCCCCGCCGCGCTAAGGCAGGGGGCCGCAATTTATTGTAACCAATGCGGGAAAATTACTGAACATTCTCTTTGGGAGAAACTTCCTGACCGGGTGTACCGGTGGGATAAACCGAACCTTTGTCAATCCGGATGTTGACATCGTTGGCAATGTTGATGGTGAAGGTATCGTCTTTGACGGCTGTCACCTTGCCGTGAATGCCACCGGCAGTAATGATACGGTCTCCGGCCTTTATGCTTTCGCGGAATTTCCTGATTTCCTTCTGCTTTTTCTGCTGAGGGCGTATCATCAGGAAATAGAATATCGCGATAAGCGCGACGATCATAAAAAGGCTATTCCAAGGATTGCTTTGTGTATTGCCACCATCGGTATTTTCAGCAACCTCCTCACCGGCCTGAATAAGTAGTGTGATTAAAGAGTCTAACATTTTGAATTATTTCGTTATTGATTAAATTTTTTACAAATATACTGATTTTAATCAGTATGACAATTACCAGTTGTCAATTTTTATTCAATTTACCTTCGTTTCTGAGATAATTGATTATGGAGAAGAGCATTCCGTTGACAAACTGACCGCTGCGCGGGGTGCTGTAGCTGTTGGCAATCTCTATGTACTCGTTGAGTGTGACCGGTACAGGAATTGCAGGAAAGTTCAGCAGTTCGGATATGGCTACCATCATTATTATTATATCCATGAATGCCAGGCGGTCTGCGTCCCATTGGCTCTGATCTATAAAGCGGTCTATGTAGCTACGGTATATCTCCCGGTTGTTTACTGTATCGACAAAGAGCTGTGTGCCGAAGCGGGCATCATCCTCGTCCTTGTACTGCGGAAGCAGAGGCAGAGATCCGTCGCACGAAGCGGCTTGTTTTATGGTCTTGATAGCGAATGTTCCCATGATCTCAAGATCGTCGTTCCAATAAATCGATGAGCTTTCAAGTATTTCGGCCAGGGCGTCGGACGGCAGAACGATGCTTTTCATGGCTGATCGCCAGAATTCGCAGTCTCGGGTGTGGTCTGTAGTTTCGGCCGCCATGTAGTCGGCGTATAGCTGTGACTGAAGAAGATCATCAAGTATTTTTTTGATCAGCAGATAGTGTGTATCAAGACTGACCGGGTTGTCTTTGAGATATGCAGCCATGTCTTCGCTTGAGGCGATAGCTTTGACCAGAGAGTTGTCGATGAAACGGGTGTTGGGATTGAGATCTTCGCTTGTAGGACAGTATTTATCCTTGGCGTTCTCGATACGCTGCGATTGTATACGGGTAATCTCTACCGGCAGGAGCAACAGGATGTGATAGAGTTCGTAGGCTTTGTCAAGTGAGTTCTCAAGGGCTTCCTGAGCTTTGCCGAATGAGTAACGGTTGTCACTATATGCGTTAAGTGTGTCGCGCAACATGCGAATACCCAGTGAGAGTCCGGCCTGAGTGAAATTCTCGCTTTGACGTGCAGCTGTTTCAATTTCTGGGCTTTTTGCTATGATTGTGTCAATGACAGAGGTCCACATGGTGACTTCGTCGGCGAGTCCTTTATTACGTTTTTTCGAAAAATCACTGAAGACGTTTGAATTGATTATCGCGTTATAGAGAGGACGTACGGCATTGTCATAGGAATCGATGGAAGTGTTGCCACGAGAGATTATTTCGCGGATGTCGCTGTCCTGAGATAAGGCTTTGGATACTTTAAGTGAGAGTCTGTTGTCCTTGACGGCGGCGAGAGGCGACTCGTTGTGCGACACCTTATAACCCGAAAGCTCAAGCAGGAGCAGGATAAGATTGATGTAGGTCTCATAGCCGAAACGATTGTCACGTGTCTGACGTTCGGGGCTGGGAAACAGTTTGAAGTCACTGCGGGTCAACAGGTATGAGTACAGAAGCTGTACCACTTTCATTCTTATCAAAATACGATTTATCATCTCTATGAATCTTTTGTTTATAGCTTTGATTGCCTGCGCGTACGGGTGCCGCCAAAAGCACTGCAAAGTTACGATTTTCTGCGGGAACTTGCAATTGTTCGGGCTAATTTGAGTGAATCGGGACGGCCGATATCAACCCATATATAATCAAAATCGGGCGTAAAAGCGTTTATGGACAGTCTGTTGCTTAAAGTTACGTATTGTGGAATTATCGGAAACGGACTGTGATGTGCAATTTCCTGAATACTATTGATTACCGCCGGAGTGATGACGTGTATGCCGTTGAAAGATAGTAGCTGATCGTTGACTTTATCTATGGCGAGGTTTTCGGGCAGGTGTAAGTCAAGAGTGTTGTTTACCCAGCCCTTGAGTCTTGAGTCTTGGTCGAAAACAAGTTGTCTGGATGACTTACGTGCGGATGTGAGCAGAGTGGCGTCGCCCCCCATGTGATGATGGTATTCCAGAATGAGTCGGAGATCTATATCGGTGTAGATGTCAGCATTATGGATTATTATGGTGTCGTGGGCGAGAAGCTCAGATGCGGCCCGGATGATGGCTCCACCGGTGTCAAGCAACTGTTCGGACTCGTCGCTGATGTATATGTTGATGCCGAAGTTGTTTCTGGAGGTAAGAAAACTGATTATCTGTCGATGGAAGTGGTGTACATTGACTATTATTTCGGTGATGCCGATCCGGATCATGTTTTCAATGACATGTTGCAGCATGGGTTTACCACCTACGGGTACGAGAGCCTTGGGGTGGTGGTCGGTCCATGGTTTCAGACGGGAACCTATTCCGGCGGCAAAGATAAATCCGATCATGGGTTGAATTCTTTGATTATGTCTTGTTCGCGGTGAATCAGCCGGACGTGAATGCCGTATCGATGGGATATGTGGGCAGCCATGTGTGTGGCGGCATATACCGAGCGGTGCTGTCCGCCGGTGCACCCGAAAGCTATTGACAGACTGGTAAATCCGCGGGATATGTAACATCTGACCGATGTGTCGACCAGTGCTATGCAGTGATTGAGAAAGTGTGTTATTTCTCCGTCATGCTCGAGGAATTCGATGACAGGTATGTCATCTCCGGTTAGTTGTCTGTAACGGTCATATCGTCCCGGATTGTGGATGGCACGGCAGTCGAATACGAAACCTCCACCGTTCCCGGAATCGTCGGACGGTATGCCTTTTTTATAAGAGAAACTATAGACGGTGACTGTCAATGCGGGTTTGGATGACGCCGATATGGATGTGATGTGTTTGGCGGAGTGGGAGAGTGTGCCTATGACGTGAGAGAGATATGGCAATTCGTTACCACAATTCTCCAGTCGTTCAAGCAGACATTTCAGTGCCTGAGGTATGAATGTGATGAAGTGTTGTTTCCGCTGGACGAGGCCCCGGAAACCGTAGGCCCCGAGCACCTGCAGCATTCTGAATATAATTATGTGATCAAGTTGGCTGTCGAGGTTGTCTGACGGAAACCGGATGTGACTTGAAAGACATTTTATATAGTAACGGAGAAGCTGGTTCCGGACATTGTCTGGAAAGTTTGTGCGGGCTTGCCATAGAAATGATACTATGTCATACAGAGCCGGACCGAGCCGTCCGCCCTGAAAGTCGATTATCCAGGCATCATCGCTGTGTATAATGATATTGCGGGACTGGAAGTCTCGGTGGATGAAGAGCCGGGGTGTGGATTCCTCAACAAAGCGGGTGAGGTGTCTGAATTCATGTTCGAGGCGTGGTTCGTCTATGTCGGATATCTGGTTCTTCAGAAAACAGTATTTGAAGTAATTGAGATCCCACATTATCGATTCACCGGACATGGCTGGCACTGGGTGGCAGAATGATGTGTCAATGTGCCTGACACCGGCGAGCTGGAGCCGGACAAGCTGGTCGATGGCTCTGCGGCATAGTTCAATTACATCAGGAGTAAAGCCGTTTCCGGAGATGAGATCGTATAGTGTGATGTTACCGAGGTCTTCCTGCAGATAAACTGACCTGTCGTCACTTACAGCTACAAGTCGTGGTACATTAACATTATTGTCGGCAAGAACTTTTCCAATATGGAAAAATGCTTCGTTCTCGATGATTTCATTTCCGATGGTACCGACAAGCGGGATGGATCCGGATATGTGGTAGTAGTGACGCTGGGATGCGGAACCGGTGATTCCGACAATATCTGTAGCAGAGGATCCGGTAGTTTCCAGATATAACGCAAGGAGAGCATCAAGACATTTTTGAGGCGGGGTGTCTGTTATCGTCTTTGAACAGCTGGTCATTATCGTCGAGTTTAAAATAGTGTGCGAGGGTGGCAATAAAGCGTGATATCTCGCGGATGGCATCCTGGGTCATCGGAGATATCTCTTTGTTCTGAAGCCTTAACAGAAGCATACCGTAGAGGGCTGTGAAGCAGGTCTCGAGTTCGCCCTGACGGTCTTCACCGGCTTTTGACCGCAGTTCTACAATATAGGGGAGTGTCTTGTAAAACAGTGCTGTGTATTCCGGAAATTCCGGATCTTTAAGAAGAGTCTGGTGAAGAGCTGCAAGCTGGGTTATGACATTGCGGGTTATCTGAAGGTGTCCTTTTTTTTCTACGCCCTCACGTCTCATCATGTCAATGAGTGATTCGTACCATTCGACCATCTGCCTGCGCTGGTCGTCAGAGAGTTGATACTGGCTGATGATATTTGCTTCTATCTTATCGATATCAAGATTGTTGGCTCTGATTATATCCTCGATCTGCCACATGTAGAGTAGATACTCGGCAATGTTTTCCTTACGTTTCTGTGATGCTATAATCATTGATTGTCAGTTATGTTATATTTGTAAGACTGATTAAAATCCAATCCGGCAGGCGCCTGATAGATCCTGAGGGAAAATGCATGGATTGATGCGTAGATATAGTCGAATATACGGTCCTGTATGTGTTCGTATTCTTTCCATTCTGTTACGCTGGTGTAGAAATATAACTCAAGAGGTATCCCCTGGGGTGTGGGTTGCAGTTGTCTTACCATGAATATCTGATCTGTCCGGACGTCAGGGTGATTGAGAATGTAACGTTCAAGATGTGCGCTGAGCAGTTGCATGTTGGCTGTCGGAGTATCGGGGTTCAGATCTTCGGGTAAGATTATTCCGGTGTCTATAAGTTGTCGGATCTCGTTTTTATCAAGAAATCGGATGCTGTTTACGTCGATGTTGATATATCGGCTTACCCGACGGGCAGCGGCCTGGCGCATCGGGTCGTAATTCTGGAAAGAGTCTTTGATTAGGGTGTAGGGTGGGATGGTTGTAACCGAGTTGTCCCAGTTACGCACTTTGACTGTTGTCAGAGATACTTCTTCCACTACACCGTTAGCGTTTGATTTGGGAACGACAATCCAGTCTCCTTTCTTCAGCATATCGTTGACTGTTAACTGTATACCGGCAACAAGTCCGAGGATGGTGTCCTGGAATATCAGCATTAGCACGGCGGCTGAGGCGCCGAGGGCAGTGAGTATCGCGATCGGACTCTTGCCAAATAATATGCTGATGCCGATAATTACACCGATTATGATAAAGAACAGTTTGAGCATCTGTAACACACCGCGCATGGTGTGGATACGAAACCTGTCGCGTTTGTCAAGGGCGTCGAACAGAGATTGGAGGAAGCTGTTGATCAAATGTATAAAGGCCCAAAGAATATAGAAGTCGGTAGCTTTTGAAAGCCATAGCCGGGTTGTTGAGTTTTCGTCAAACGCGTCCGGTAACATGTATGCGACAAGTAGAGCTGGTGCGAGGTGACTTGCTGCGCTTAATACCCGGTCGTTAAGAAGGTCGTCGTCCCAGTCTGTCTGGGTATTCCGGGTCATGAAACGTACTGCCATTGAAATGACTCGGTGGCAGAACCAGAACAATATAAGTGCCAGGCTGAAGATCGTCAGCAACATGGCCGGAGTGTAGAATGACTGAGCCTGTCCGGGGGATAGAAACGATTCAAGCAGGTTTTTAATCCATTGTTCCATTATTTGCGGGATTTGGCTTTGGTGAACATTTCCGGACCTGGAATTATATATATTTCGAGCCGGCGGTTGAGAGCTCGCCTGTCTCGTGAATTGTTGTCGGTCAAAGGTATCTGAAGGGCCATCGGGTACCCGTAGATCATTGATGGAGATGAGCTATGTGTGTCAAAGTATTCATATAATGATATGACACGCTGTTCGCATAACCATTGCCGGTAGGCAGGGCTGCCAGTGTCGTCGCTATGGACTGTAAGAAGGATTTTGTATAATCCGTAATGTCGTGTGTATTGAGTGAAAGGTTGCAGAACAGAAGATGCTGAATTTAATAGGGTGGTTTCGTTGGGACCGAAGAGTTTGTCGAGCTGAATAGTTATGAGTAAGACTTGGTCATCGCGGCACATCTCGACATTATAACCCTGATTAATAAGAGATTCGTATATGGAATGTATATTGGCTTTAATCTTCGGAATCTGTTTATCGGGGATAACAGGTATATTCAGTTCGGTATTGAAGTCGGCGGGTTCATCGTCAGCTATCGTCTGAGCCTGAAGGCTCAGATACGATAGCGCGATAAATCCCAACAGACTATAACGTGTCAATAGACTCTTCATAGTCAAGTTCGGCATTGATTATTGTGGGAATATCCTGAGGGGCAATTCTGGCGAGATGATCTTTTCGTAACATGCGGGTTACATAATCCTGAATCTCGTCAATAGAGGGTGTGTCGTCGTCATCAACAGCGTCGATATCAAGCAGGCCATTCTCTTCATAGAAATCCCATATCATGTCGATGATATTCAGGATCTCGTCTTCGGGATAAGGCTCACGGCCGATTTCAACGAGAGCTTTGTTGATGAGCTGTACAGCTTTGTTTTCATCAAATTCCATTCCGGATTATAGTTCTAAGAGTTTTTCGATTGCGGCTTTTAGATTGGCTTTTGTCTGCGAACCAGTGAGGCGGATGTCGGCTTTTTTGCCGTTTTTGAAAAAGAGGATAGTCGGTAGGGTGGTGATACGGTACTGACTGCTCATTTCGCTTTCTTCCTCGACGTTGTATTTGCCGATGACGACTTTGCCGTCGTACTCATTGGCGAGCTCGTCGATAGTTGGTGCCATTCCGACACACGGTCCACACCATGTGGCCCAGAAGTCTATCATAACCGGTTTGCCTGACTCGATGATTTCGCTGACGTTAGCGTCGGTAAATGTAAATGCCATGATAATAAAATAGATTTAGATGGTTAATATATGTTTAATTAGATGTTTCTGTGTTAGTTTACAGTGCGTGAGAAGTCATACTTCAGATTTAATCCGTCAAGCATTTCCACGAAGTCGTGATCGATGGGAACCTTAAGACCGGAAAGCATCTTGACGGTACGGTTGATCTTAGGGTCGTAGACTTCAACTGTAAGCGATCCTCGACCGGTTGTTTCGCGTAGAGATGCTTCGCGGAACAGGTCAATCAGTGAATCTGTGATTTCATCAGGGGTAACTTTGACTGTGATTCCTGAGATGAGTTTGCCTTTAACATCTTCAAGCAGTTTGATTGTTTGGATCCTGAATCGTAGTTCGTTATTATATGCACGCTCATATTTCCCGGCTATTATAAGCTGGGCGGATGGTTTGCCGTAGTTTGCAAACTGTATATAGTCTTTGTTGAATAACATTATTTCTGTGCTTCCGGTGTAGTCCTCGATCATCATACGTCCATAACTGCCGCCTTTACGTGAGGGGCGTGTTTCAAATGATGTGACCATTCCTCCAAAGGTATATAGACGGTTTTCTTCTTTTATACCTTCGTTTATTTCTTTAATGGAAGAGTTACAGCCGTATGTTATTTCCATATAATATGGATCGAGAGGATTGGCAGACAGGTACATGCCGACTATCTCGCGTTCTTTTTCCAGTCTTACGGCTGCAGGCCATTCAAGAGCCGGTTTAATGGGTGGACGTCCGGCGGTATTCAGTTCGAAGTCGTCGTCACCAAATAGAGATGTTGTCTGTTGGCGCTGGGCATTCTGGTATAGTTGTCCGTAGCGCAGGAGTAGTTCTGACAGACTTTCATCCCGGTTGTTTTTTTCAAAGAAGTCTTCGCGTTTGAGTTCAGGGAAGCAATCAAATGCACCGGCGATAGCAAGTGATTCGAATGTGCGTCGATTGAGCGAGACAAGAGGTACTCGTTCGACAAAGTCGTATATTGATTTAAAAGGTCCTCCGTTATTACGTGCCTCTATTATGTCGACAGCGACATTCTCTCCTACGCCTTTGATAGCGGCAATACCGAATCGGATATCGCCATGTGAGTTTACACCGAAGCTGCCGAAACTTTCATTCACGTCAGGTCCTTTTACGGGAATATGCATGGTCTTGCATTCGTCCATAAAGTCGCGTAACTTGGTGATATCATTACGGTTCCTGCTTAATACTGCGGCCATATATTCGGCAGGGTAGTTTGCTTTCAGATAGGCAGTCTGAAATGCGACCCAGCTATAGCATGTGGCATGACTTTTATTGAATGCATATGACGCAAACTTCTCCCAGTCAGCCCATATTTTTTCCAGTACTTCAGGTTTGTGCCCATTGGCTTGTCCCCCTTCGAGAAATTTACCCTTGAGGTGGTTCATCTTGTCAATGAGTTTCTTTCCCATGGCTTTTCGTAGAGTGTCGCTTTCTCCGCGGGTGAAGTTGGCGAGCAGTCTGGATAATAGCATGACTTGCTCCTGATAGACAGTGACTCCATATGTGTCTTTGAGATATTTTTCCATTATAGGAATGTCATAGACAATCGGAGATCTGCCATGTTTACGGGAAATAAAGTCTGGAATATAATCCATTGGACCGGGACGATACAATGCGTTCATGGCAATGAGATCTTCGAATGTGCTTGGTTGGAGTTCCCGTAGGTATTTTTGCATGCCGGCAGACTCGAACTGGAACGTACCTTTTGTGCGACCCTCGCTATAGAGAGAGTATGTCTTTGGATCATCGATCGGAATTTTTTCGAGATCAAGATCTATTCCACGTGTCAGTTTGATGTTGGCAACCGCTTCTTTGAGAATTGAAAGAGTTTTGAGACCCAGAAAGTCCATTTTTATAAGTCCGGTTTCCTCAATCACCCTGCCTTCGTATTGTGTTACAAGCAACTTACCTTCGGTTTTATCAACAGCTGTGCTGACAGGAACCCAATCTGTTATATCATCACGGCATATGATAACTCCACAGGCATGTACACCTGTGTTACGTACATTGCCTTCAAGTTTTGCTGCGTATTTAAGTGTACGTGGTATTATGGGGTTGGAATTGGCGAGTTCCGGTTTGAATTCAGGCACGTATTCATAGCAGTTGCGTAGGGTGGGTTTCAATTCTTTTCCTCCTACTACAGGCATGTGGGCCGGTATCAGTTTTGTCAGTCTGTCGCTTTCGGGTAATGGAAGATCTTCGACGCGTGCTACATCCTTGATTGCCGATTTTGCAGCCATAGTGCCATATGTGATGATATGGGCGACTTTTTCTTCGCCATATTTTTCGGTTACATATTTAAGGACATCAGCTCGGCCGTCATCGTCGAAGTCGATATCTATATCAGGCAGGGAAATTCGATCTGGATTGAGGAAACGTTCAAAAAGAAGATCATATTTGATCGGATCGATTTGGGTTATACCCAGGCAATATGCAACGCATGATCCGGCCGCTGATCCACGTCCGGGTCCTACACTGACTCCGAGCTGCTGGCGTGCGGCATTTATAAAATCTTGTACAATAAGGAAGTATCCGGGGAAACCCATGGTCTTCATTATATGTAATTCGAATTTTATACGTTCCTCGAGTTCGGCAGATAATGGAGAGCCGTATCGTTGTTCGGCCCCTTCGTATGCGAGTTTTTTCAGGTAATCGGCCTCAAATTTAATACGATATAATTTTTCATATCCTCCAAGTTTCTCAATTTTGGCTTTTGCATCATCTTCACTCATTACGACGTTTCCATTTTCGTCACGTGTGAACTCGTCAAATAATTCCTTGTGGGTGATACGTTGTCTGTATTCTTCTTCCGTTCCAAATTCAGCCGGAATGGCAAAATTGGGCATGATTGGAGCGTGGTCTATATTGTAGAACTCTACTTTGTCTGCTATTTCGAGTGTGTTTGACAGTGCTTCCGGCAGGTCGGCGAAGATTTCGTTCATCTCGGCAGTTGTTTTCATCCACTCCTGTTTGGTGTAGACCATGCGAGATTCATCTGAAAGTTTTTTCCCGGTTGAGACACATATCAGACGTTCATGGGCTTCAGCGTCTTCGGCATTTACGAAATGTACGTCATTCGTACATATCAGTTTTATATTGTGTTTACGGGCGAATTCAATTAAAACAGGATTTACGGTTTGTTGACGTTCGAAAACTTCTCGGCGAATGTTGTCAAGTAGTGAGTTAAGTCGATCATCTACTCTGTGCCGTTGTAGTTCGAGATAATAGTCTTCGCCAAAAGTTTGTTTAAACCATAAGACCTGTTTTTCGGCCTCTTCGAGATTCCCTTGTAATATCAAACGCGGAATTTCACCGCCTATACATGCGGAACAGACAATCAGGCCTTCGCAATGTTGAGCCAGTTCGTGTTTGTCGGTACGGGGATGTGAATAGAATCCTTCAGTCCATGCTTTTGAAACCAGTTTTACGAGATTGTGGTATCCTTTTTCGTTTTTCGCCAGTACAATCAGATGACGACCGGTATCACGTTTGTCTACATGGGTATGTAGATTTTCTGATGCTACATACATTTCACAACCGAATATCGGTTTGAATAGCCGTTTGCTCTGTGCTGTTTCAAGGTCGGTTTTTGCTTTGGATATAGTTTCAGGATCAGTCGCGTCTTTTAATGCTTGTTGTGCTTTCTTTATAGCATCTTTTATTTTCCCATTCTTTTTATTGACATAGTTGAAATATTCTTTTATACCGAACATGTTGCCATGATCTGTTATAGCAAGTGCTGGCATGCCATCCTCAATGGCTTTGTCGACAAGAGCGTCAATAGATGCTTGCCCGTCAAGGATAGAGTATTGGGTGTGTACGTGAAGATGTACGAATGGAGTCATGAATTATACCTAAATTATAATGTACAATTGATAGTATCATACTATTTTTTCAAAATCCAAAGATACATAATAGTTTTGAAATAATAAAACTATGTTTTTAAACATATTTTTAACATTTATTAAAAACTCGGAAAGACAGACAGATACGTGAGGTCTGTCGAAAACGGATTGAAAAAAGTTGCGAAAAAATTTGGAGGGTAACGGAAAAGGGTGTACCTTTGCACTCGCTTTTGAGGGAGAACGGCGGTTCA
>CAJUBL010000040.1 GCA_910584665.1 uncultured Muribaculaceae bacterium
TTAAGGGGTCAATCCAACCTGGTCTAAGGGGTCATCCGAGCATGGGTTTTCCAGTATTTAGGACGGAGTCAAAAATACGGAAAAAACACAAAACAACAAAAAATTGCATATTTAGTTTTCAGTCACCAACCTTTATTATTAACTTTGCACATGTTTATGGTCACGGCCGGGAAATAAATCGGCCGGGAAACATCAGCAGTTACCATAACACACTATAACGCAACAATTATCACAACATAACTCAACAAAAAATCAAATAACGATGTCCCAGGAGGTAAAGAAGATCAGAACAGCTCTCATATCAGTTTTCCACAAAGACGGTCTTGACGAAATTCTCGCCATGTTACATGCCGACGGAGTAAAATTTCTGTCGACAGGCGGAACACGCTCATTTATAGAAAGTTTAGGATACGACTGCGAGGCAGTTGAAGATCTTACCGGCTATCCCTCCATTCTCGGTGGCCGCGTAAAGACACTTCATCCCAAGGTTTTCGGTGGAATTCTTAACCGTCGTGACCTGGAGAGTGACCGCGAACAGATCGCACAATATGAAATACCCGAGATTGATCTTGTGATTGTAGACCTCTACCCATTTGCAGACACAGTGAAGTCGGGCGCCGACAATGCGGCCATCATCGAGAAGATCGACATAGGCGGCATATCGCTGATACG
Organism: uncultured Muribaculaceae bacterium; assembly: GCA_910584665.1. Lineage (GTDB taxonomy): Bacteria > Bacteroidota > Bacteroidia > Bacteroidales > Muribaculaceae > JAAVFS01. The sequence goes on from CAJUBL010000040.1 coordinate 673, forward strand.
TGCTGCCGCCAAAAACTACAACGACGTGGCCATCGTAGCTTCAAAACAACAATATCCCATAATTGCCGACATGCTTCGCGAACATGGAGCCACAACCACGCTGAGTGAACGCAGACTGCTGGCCCGCGAGGCTTTCAGCGTATCATCGGGCTATGATACAGCCATCTTCAATTATTTTGATGCAGAAGAGGGCCCCACGGCAATGCGCGTGGCGCTTGACGGCGGGAAGAAGATGCGCTATGGTGAGAATCCCCATCAGCGAGGTTTCTTCTTCGGTGACTTTGATGCCATGTTCAGCCAGCTGCACGGCAAGGAGATTTCATACAATAACCTCCTTGATATCGACGCTGCCGTTAACCTGATAAGTGAATTTGACGCAGAGCCGGCTGTAGCCATCCTCAAGCATAACAACGCCTGCGGACTGGCCCAGCGTCAGACCGTAAAACAGGCATGGACCGACGCTCTGGCCGGAGACCCGGTATCGGCTTTCGGAGGCGTTATCATAACCAACACAACCGTCGATGCCGAGACCGCCGAGGAGATGAACAAGATATTCTTCGAGGTGGTTATCGCACCGGCTTACAGTGACGAGGCATTGGCTATACTGGAGCAGAAAAAGAACCGGATAATACTCGTACAGAAGCAGGCGCTGGATACTACCCGGCAGTTCCGCTCTGTTCTGAACGGCGCACTGATGCAGGAACGTGACACCAAGATGGTAAGCCCCGAAGAGCTTGCAGTGGTGACCAGGCGTGTACCCACTGAGCGTCAGATAGCCGACATGATCTTTGCCAACAAGATTGTAAAACAGAGCAAGAGCAACGCCATAGTGCTGGCACGCGACGGCCAGCTGCTGGCCAGCGGTGTAGGACAGACCTCACGTGTCGATGCCCTGAAACAGGCTATTGCCAAGGCACAGTCATTCGGGTTTGACCTTAAGGGAGCCGCTATGGCTTCGGATGCATTCTTCCCGTTTGCCGACTGTGTTGAGATAGCCCACGAGGCCGGTATCGAGGCTGTGATACACCCCGGGGGATCAATCCGCGACAACGACTCTATCGAATACTGTGACGCCCACGATATGACGATGGTGAAGACAGGCTTCCGTCACTTCAGACACTGATAGAATCTCTGAACTTAACAAAACCACAGACGCACCCTGACAGCCATGACCGGCAGTACAGAGGTGTTACGCCAGAATATATTCGAACAACGTAATAATACCGATAACAATAGATGAGATTTTTTTCTCTAACCAAAGAAATAGCCATTGACCTTGGCACAGCCAATACGATCATCATACACAATGACAAGATCGTAATCAACGAGCCGTCGATAGTGGCGCTCGACAAACGCACCGACAAGCTGATTGCCGTAGGTAAAGAGGCCCAGCAGATGGAGGGCCGTTGTCCCGAAGGTATCCGCACCGTACGCCCGTTGCGTAAGGGCGTGATCGCCGATTTCAATGCCGCGGAACTGATGATACGCGGCCTTATCAAGAAAGCGAGCAACAAGAGTAACTGGTTCTCGCCATCGCTACGCATGGTTGTAGGTATCCCGTCAGGTTCCACCGAGGTAGAGATACGTGCCGTACGTGACTCTTCGGAGCACGCCAACGGCCGCGACGTATACATGCTGTACGAACCTATGGCGGCGGCGTTGGGTATAGGGCTTGACGTTGAGGCCGCCGAGGGTAACATGATCGTAGACATAGGCGGAGGCACTACCGAGATCGCGGTGATATCACTGGGCGGCATAGTCAGCAACAAGAGCATCCAGATAGCAGGTGACGATCTCACGGAGGATATCCAGTCTCACATGCGTCGGGCACACAATGTCCGTGTAGGTCTTCCCACTGCCGAGCAGATCAAGATCAAGGTAGGATCGGCACTCACCGAGCTGGACAACCCGCCAGAAGACTTCGTGGTGCATGGCCCCAACCAGATCACAGCCCTGCCTATGGAGATCCCAGTAACCTATCAGGAAATATCCCACTGCATAGAGAAATCGATATCCAAGATCGAGGCGGCCGTGCTGAGTGCTCTTGAGGAGACCCCGCCCGAACTATACGCCGACATCGTACACAACGGGATATGGCTCGCCGGCGGCGGTGCCATGTTACGCGGACTCGACAAGCGACTCACCGACAAGATCGGCATCCAGTTCCATATAGCTGAAGACCCGCTCCTGTCAGTAGCCAAAGGTACAGGTGTGGCACTGAAACATATCAACTCATTCTCGTTCCTGATACGATGATCCGCAGCAACCAGCCGACAGCATAGGCTGGCCGGTCTACGGACAATACGCGTGTATAACATAGAACAGACTACTTTACCGGATAACAGAGGAGAGACAGAGTGCGCAATCTATTCAACTTTCTGCTGAGGTATCGCGCGTGGATCGTATTCATGGTCTACGTTGTGATATCCTGTGCCCTGCTGTTTGACCGTAATCCTTATCAGCACCATGTATACATGACATCGGCCTCGGCAGTATCGGGCGGAGTGTATGATGTGGCCAATTCAGTTACCGGCTACTTTCATCTGCGTTCCATCAACGATGATCTGCAGCGACGCAATGCCCAGCTTGAAAGCGAGGTCATAGCCCTGCGCTCAAAAGTCGATGCGCTTGAACTGGATATCAGCGCCGACTCGATGACCGTAGCCGAGCCTTTGAAAGAATTCGATTTCATTCTGGCCCCTGTCATCAATAACTCGATAACCCATCCCTACAATTTTATTACAATATCACGTGGCGAAGCTGACGGTGTCATCCCCGAGATGGGAGTCGTAGACCAGAACGGAGTCGTAGGAGTCGTCAACGTCACCGGCAAGAACTACTCGAGAATAATATCATTGCTCAACCCCGATTTCAGACTGTCATGCAAACTGAAAGGGAGCGATGTATTCGGATCACTTGTATGGGACGGCAGAAACCCGCGCGAAGCGCTTCTCGAGGAGTTGCCCAAACACACAGTCTTCGCACCCGGCGACACCATAATCACCAGCGGATACTCGGCTGTATTTCCCGAGGGCATACCGGTAGGGACTGTCAGGTGCAATGAGCGCAACAGCGATGACAACTTCTTCACTCTGAGAGTAGAACTGCTCACCGACTTTTCAAAACTGAGCACCGTCCGGCTTGTGGTGAGCAAGAACCGGGACCAGATCAAAGCCATAGAGACATCAGCAACAAAGTAAAAGGGAAACGACAATGGCCAAGACCGTATTACAGTTCACACTGCTGTTCATAGCTCTGGTACTCGCCCAGGTACTGGTGTTCAACAGACTGTACCTGTTTGAGACAGCCCTGCCGCTGGCCTTCATATACTTCATACTCAGGCTTCCGGTGACAATGAGTACCATATGGGTGATGACGCTGTCGTTCGTAATGGGACTTACCATCGATATTTTCAGCGACACAGCCGGGATGAACGCACTGGCATGTACAGTGCTAGCAGTGATGAGGCTCCCCGTTCTGAGACTATACTTTCCACGTGAAGAGGACCTTACGATCCCGGAACCATCGATGAGATCTCTCGGAGCGGGAGTGTACATGAAATATGCCATGTCAATGTCACTGCTCTATTGTATGCTGTACTTTGCAATAGAAGCGTTCTCTCTCTTCAATCCGCTGACCCTCGTACTCCGGATATTTGGCAGCTCGGTGCTGACTTTTATAGTGATAATGTGTATCGACAGCCTAATGAACCAACGCAGTGAGAAAAGATTATAGACTCGAAAAACGCAAATATGTCATCGCCTCATTCCTTGTACTGGTGGCGCTGATATACCTCGGCAGACTTTTTGACCTGCAGATCCATGACAGCAAGTATAAAGCCTATGCCGATAACAATGCCTTTCTCAACAAGACCATATATCCATCCCGCGGTCTCATATATGACCGGAACGGAGAACTGATAGTTTTCAACCAGCCCGCCTACGACGTGATGATGATACCGCGCGACGTACAGCAGTTTGATACCGTTGACTTCTGCAACACCCTCAATCTCACCCGGGAACAATTTGACAGCCGTCTGCAGGATATGAAGCGCTCACCCGGCTACTCTACCTACACTCCTCAGGTGCTGATCACCCATCTCTCGGCTCAGGACTACGGACGGCTGCAGGAGAAACTATACCGCTACCCGGGATTCTTCATACAGAAACGTATACTGAGACAGTACAACCACAAGACAGCCGCCAATGTACTCGGCAACATACGCGAGGTATCGCAGAACGATATTGATAAAGATCCTTATTACCAGCGGGGTGACTATTGCGGAGACTTAGGAATCGAGAAAAGCTATGACGAATATCTCCGGGGTCAGAAAGGAGTGGAAGTGCTTATACGCGATGCCCATGGGCGTATACAGGGACGATACCTTGACGGAGCGCTTGATGTAGCTCCCGTATCGGGCCGTAACCTTAAACTTAGCATAGATCTGGGACTTCAGCAATATGCCGAGAGCCTCATGGTCAACAAGATAGGCGCAGTAGTCGCAATCCAGCCCCAAACCGGCGAGATACTGGCAATGGTATCGAGTCCGACCTATGATCCTACGCTTCTTGTGGGCAGACAACGCGGCAGACAATACCGCGCGCTGGTCAACAACCCCTATAAACCGCTGTTTGACCGGTCGATCATGGCAGCTTATCCTCCCGGCTCGACATTTAAACCAGGACAAGGACTCATCCTGTTGCAGGAAGGGATCATCACCACCGGCACATCCTATCCGTGCTCACACGGTTTCATATCCGGCGGTCTGCGTGTCGGCTGTCACGGCCACGGATCGCCGTTGCCGCTCAAACCGGCATTACAGACCTCATGCAATGCTTTCTTTTGCTGGGGATTCAAAGCCATGGTCGACAAGAGGTCCAAATACGGGAATCCGGCTGATGCATTCGAGGTATGGAAACACCATCTGGTATCAATGGGATATGGCTACCGGCTGGGGATAGATATGCCCAGCGAGGGGCGCGGCTTCATACCCAACGCACCGTTCTACAACAAAGTCTACGGAGAGGGACGCTGGAGCGCCAACACCATCATATCGGTATCGATAGGTCAGGGAGAGATATGTGCCACGCCCATGCAGATCGCCAATGTATGTGCCACCATAGCCAACCGCGGATGGTTCATCACGCCACACGTTGTCAAGGAGATACAGGATACGGTGATATCCACCGTATACACAGAGCGCCACTATCCAACTATCGAAGAGAGATGGTATCGCGAGGTGGCCGAGGGGATGCGGATGGCCGTAACAGGCGGCACATGCCGACTTACCAACCTGCCCGACATTGCTGTCGCCGGCAAGACCGGAACGGCCCAGAATCCGCACGGACGCGACCACTCGGCCTTCATGGGGTTCGCACCCTATGAGGATCCTGAGATCGCAGTGTGTGTCTATGTCGAGAATGCCGGGTTCGGAGCCACCTATGGTGTCCCCATAGGCAGTCTTGTTATAGAACGATACCTCAAAGGAAGCATAGCCCCCGAAAGAAAATACCTCGAGCAACGCATGCTCGAATCAAACACGATCATATACAGTGGAGTCAAGAAGCACTAAAGTACAGGATTCCCCTCTCAGGGGTATAGACTGGTTCACGGTCATAATATATGTTATGCTGGTGACAGCCGGTGCCGTAAGCATCTACGCGGCCAGTTATGACTTTGACAATGCAAGCATATTCGACTTCAACGAGTTCTCGGGAAAACAGCTAAGGTGGATAGGCCTTTCATTCGTGTTAGGACTGGCACTGCTGCTGGTCGACGCACGCATGTACGAGACATACGCCTACCCCATATATACAGGCGTGATGCTGTTACTGCTGCTGACAATATTCATAGCGCCCGACATCAAAGGTTCGCATTCATGGATTGTATTAGGACCGGTGAGCATCCAGCCTGCCGAATTCGCAAAGTTCGCCACTGCTCTGGGACTTGCCAAACTCTTCAGCGGCTACAACTTCAACCTGAACGCCAGAGCATCCAACTATGTGAAAGCATTGTCAATCATTTTCCTGCCGGTAATTCTTATACTTGCCCAGAACGAGACAGGCTCGGCTCTGGTATACTTAGGATTGTTCTTTGTATTGTACCGTGAGGGTATGAGCGGACTGGTACTGCTGTCGGCAATACTTGCCGTAGCCATCTTCGTGATCTCGGTAAAATTTACCGAGACGACCGTGATGGGAATGCCGGCGGGACAGTTTACGGTCTATGTCCTTGTTATGGTAACTATGGTAGCCATGCTTGCTCTATACAGCAAGACATCCATAACCGCCCGAAACACCGCCTTAGGATTTGCCGGTTCCGGACTGGCTGTATGGATATCGGAATTGTTCGGGATAGAGATTCCCGGCAACTACTATTTTATGTGCATCATAGGAGCGGCATGTGTCTATTGTATGGTCGAAGCGCTGAGATACCGCACACCCAGAATACTTGCCGCCGTAGCCGCCGCTATCATAGCCATAGGCTTCATGTTCTCTGTCAGCTACGTGTTCACATCGGTACTCAAACCTCACCAGCAGATGCGTATCAAAGTTGCTCTCGGCATCGAAGATGACATTCTTAAAGCCGGTTATAACGTAAACCAGTCGAAGATAGCCATAGGCTCCGGAGGATTTTCAGGAAAGGGATTTCTAAAAGGTACACAGACCAAACTGAAGTATGTTCCCGAGCAGCATACCGACTTCATTTTCTGTACCATAGGTGAGGAGCAGGGATTCATAGGAACGACGCTCACCATGATGCTGTTCGTAATACTGATATTACGTGTCATAGTCATTGCCGAGCGGCAGCCCACCACTTTCGGCCGTGTCTTCGCCTATTGTGCGGCCAGTTACTTCATAGTCCATTTCTGTATCAATATAGGTATGGTGATAGGACTGTGCCCTGTAATAGGCATACCGTTGCCATTCTTCAGCTACGGAGGATCATCACTGTGGGGATTCACACTTCTGCTCTTCATAATGCTCCGTATCGATGCCTCCCGACGTCACCATCACTGATGGCAGGCCCCGGAATCGGAAAAGAAACTTTACTCGTCAAGGAGACTATAGTTTATGAAGTCGACCAAAGGTTTAAGAGGTCGCAACAGATCGGCGCACTTTTCCGGCCATGACGGGTCGTCAAAAAAATTGCCCGGCAGTTCATGTCCCCGCCCTATGACCTGCAGACGCAGAAGATCTATGTCGGGATGATTGCGGTCCCAGCCCTTCGGCGCACTTTTAAGCTTCGGTCCATACCAGTCAGGATACAATCGCGTCATCGTACTGTCGCTGATGATCTCGGTAAACTCCTCGATGTTATCGATCATGGCATGTCGTAATTTGCGCAACGCATCTCTGTCTGCCGCCCAGTAACCGCCGGCTGTAAGACTTTCGGTACCGGGCGCTCCGGCCTGCACATAATAGTCGGCAGCTTTGAGACGTTTTCCCCGGGGAGACAGAATTGCCGAAAAATGGTTCTTGTAAGGAGTCTTATCGAGCGAGAAACGTGTATCTCTATAAATGCGGTAGGAAGCATTCCTGGCCTGCAACGAAACAATACGCGGCTCCCATTGCCCGACACAAGCGATCATACGGTCAAGATCTTCGTACCACTGCTGTCTGACGTCATCGTACAGATTTTTGTTGGCTGTGAACCAGGGACGATTGTTATTGCGTTGCAACAGGTCGAGATATTGCGAGAGTTTCATGAATTTATACTATTGATTTATCGTGAATATATCACTTCATCAATGATGTCTCGATCTTGTTGACATCGTCCTGAAGCTGCTTCTCCAGCGGGAGACGTTCCTCGATATTCTTGCATGCATACAGGACGGTGGCGTGGGTACGCGACAGACGCGTTCCGATGGCCGTCAATGGCATCCTGACATGCTTCTTGGCAAGATACATCACCATCTGACGCGCATCGGAAATCTCACGTTTACGTGACTTTGTGAACAGATCGTCGGGCTCAATGTTGTAATAAGCGCTGACGCTCTGGGTTATCATCTCGAAATTAAGCTGTCTGCGTGCAACTTTTACAGCATTGCTCAGAACATTACGGGCAAGATCGATCGTGATATCCTGAGACAGGATTGTAGCATGGGCCAGCAACGATACCATAATGCCCTCAAGCTCACGTATACTGCCGGTAACATTCTCGGCGATATAGTCCAGAACTTCCTGACTGATGCTGAGGCCGTCGGTATCGGCCTTACGGCGCAGGACTTCCTTACGAAGCTGGAGATCAGGGCGTTCAAGCTCGACGGTCATGCCCCACTTCAGACGCGTGAGCATACGCTCAGGCATGCCCTTAAGCTGAGAAGGACAACAATCGCTCGTAAGGATTATACGTTTATTGTTAAGATGGAGATGATTGAAGATGTGGAAAAAAGTCATCTGGGTCTTCTCCTTGTCTATAAGATCCTGAATGTCATCAATGATCAGGACATCTATACTCTGGTAGAAGTTGATGAACTCGTTGATCTTGCCGTTACGGCTGGCAACGGTGAACTGGCTCTCGAACAGACGGGCATTGACATACAGCACACGTGCCATAGGATTACGTTCCTTGATACGGATGCCTATGGCATGGATAAGATGCGTCTTGCCTACACCCGACGGACCGAAGACGAACAGCGGATTGAATGTCGTACAGGTCGGATCATTGGCTATAGTCTCGCCTATGGAACGGGCAAGGCGGTTGCTGATGCTCCCACAGTAATTCTCAAACGTATAGTGAGGATTAAGCTGGGAGTCGAACATTACGTTGACCGGAGCCTGGAACGGATTGGCCTTGACAGGCTCGTCTTTTATCACATGACTCCGGTTATCGCTACGCACGTCGACACGCGTGGCCGGCTGGTTACGGACCTGCTCGTACTGATAATAAAGATTGACGCCATCGCCATATACCCTACGCAACACCGTTCCTATAATACCGAGATATTTCTCCTCGAGATACTCGACAAAATAAGGAGACGGCACCGACAAGGTAAGATTGCCATCGACATAGGATACAGCCGATACCGGCTCGAACCAGGCATTGTACTGGTCAGTCGGCAGGTTATCCTTAAATATCTTAAGGCAGTCTTCCCAATTATATGTACATTTAGCGGTTGACATAAACTCTTTATTTGACGATACAAAATTCTACATTTTTTTTCTCAAAAACAATGGTTAAAATATTTGGAATTTCCAATTATCGTTCAACTGCACTGATGTTCAGCATTTTAATCGAGACCCAGTAATAAAGTTAAATTATTACTTTAAAAGCAGGTCTCATATTGCTGTGTTACACTCTACTACATAATTACACACTAAAATTAAGTTATTAACATTTCATACCTTACCCACAAGACCGGACATGTTCCAAACCGTGTGCTACAGCGAGATTTAAAGCAAAACTTTAAGCGGTCGGTTATTTAGATTCAGTCTAAATAACCGACCGCTTTTCCATGCCTCCGGAATATCTCGCTCTTACAGAAGTTTAATTGATATATACCGTTTCGGGTTTTTCTTTACATCCACAAGAAGAGAATCAAGACTCGAAACAGCATTGTTCAGGTTATTATAGAGTGCGGGATCATGTATAAGCTGTCCGAGCGAAGAGTCGTCACTGTTGAGAGCGGCCGACAGCACCCTGAGCTGATCGGATATATCGCGCACATTCCGAAGAGTCACATCAATATCGGATTTATCAAGACGAGCGGACAGGTGACTGAGATTACAGGACATCGTGTCAAGATTGGATGTGATTTTCCTTACATCAGACATGACGGCAGGCAGACTGACAACCGATCGGTCAAGACGATCAAGAGTAGAGGCAAGCGTGGCGGTAATATGATCAAGACGGGCTATGGACGCCGCAAGAGCCGGATCTGCCACAAGTGTGCTGACATTGGTAAGCAACGTGTCGACAGTAGGCAGAATACGGTTTACACCAGGCATCAGATTCTGTGATACACTCTCCATCATACCTGACGCTGTAATACCTATGAGTCTGTCTCCCACTTCATGATAATCATTATTGGCCGCAAGCTCGAGACGGACGGTAGCTGTACCCAGAAGATCGGCTTCGATGACAGCCTTGGAACCCTGAGGAACTTTCAGCGCTTTGTCAAGACTCATCTCGACAAGCACATGACCGGGATTATCATACTCATAACTTATGTCACTCACCTGCCCGACTTTGAAGCCGTTGACTGAAACAGGAGCCGAGACCTGAAGGCCGGCCACATTGGTATATGAGGCCGAATAATAGTTTGCGGGCTTGAACACATTGACCCCCTTAAGGAACTCGATACCGAAGAAGAGTATCGCAAGTGCTATCAGGACGCATAGTCCTATGATAAAATTACGTTTCATATCTTATATGATCATTTATACATTACATAACAGGAAATCAGTCATCATCAACAGGATTAAATTCCTTATAGGTCATAAATCCCTCGTATATTGCATCGGCCAGTTTCTTCTGTCCTTGCTCTGATGCAAGAAACTTTTCCTGAGTTGGATTGCAAATGAAATCCAGTTCTATCAGAACCGAAGGCATAGATGTAGCCCACAGCACCCAGAATCCGGCCTGCCTGACTCCCTTGTCGACACGGTCCGCATTGGAGACAAGAGACTGCTGGACCAGTTCGGCCATCTCGATACTCTGATCCATATGACGGCTCTGACTAAGTTCGAATATAATATAACTCTCCGACGACTCCGGATCAAACCCCTGATATACCTCCGTGTGATCGGCTTCGAGAGACATCACGGAATTCTCACGCATTGCCACAGCAAGATTATCATCGCTACGGTGCAGACCGAGAGTATAGACCTCGGCTCCTGAGATAGAACGGCGCCGTTTATTCTTTCTGGCAACCGAGTTTACATGAATCGAAATGAACAGATCTCCATGAGCCTCATTGGCAATATCAGCACGGTCCTTAAGCGAGACAAACGTATCGGAAGAACGCGTATATACCACCTTCACATCCTTACATTCTTTCCTGATCCTGTCGCCCAGCCGCCTGGCCACGTTCAATGTTATATTTTTCTCATAAGTCTTTGCGCCCCGTGCACCGACATCCTTGCCGCCGTGACCGGGATCAATCACCAGTACAAAATCCCGCGCCTGCACCGACCCTGAGAAACAGATGCCGGACAGGAGCAACACAAATATCGTAATAATGGAGCGGTATATCATTATAATAATTTTTCAGACTACAAAAGTAAGAAAAATAACCGTTATACAAGATCCTTGTATGTTACAAATATCATACGAAGTCGCCAAAACCACCAGTTTTGGGTAATAATCAATATATTCCGGTGTGTACTGATACAAAAATACGCCCGCCATTACCCCTGATACAGGGAAGTAGCGGCAGACGTCTGAAACAGAATGTCAACAGGAGTCAGATACACTCCGACATCAGCTTTCGGGCCAGAACATCGTCGGGGTCTATGGCCTCGATAACCCCTGCGGGGTTAATGAGGAATGAATGAAGTCCACGATCAAGATGATATAGTTTCCTGATGGCGTGAGCCTGCCTGCCCTCGACATGATATTGACTGCAACGAGACAGATTGTCGCGACTGACCACCTCATCAAAGAGTTCGGCATTACGGTCCAAATTGACCGCAATATGCTCCAACCGGTCATTCCCGTCACAAAATGCATCATACCTGTTGCAACGAAGCCGAGAGGCCGCGTCGCTCGACGACCAGAACGTCACAAGCACATACTTACCCCTGAAAGCACCGAGCGTGGTGACAGAGGAATCAGCGGCTGTCAGAGACAGAGCCGGTGAGTAATGTCCTACCACCGGAGCTGTAGCGCGATCGGTATTTGCCGACAAGGTAAGAACGAGAACAGCGAAGCAGGCAATAAACAGAATTGCTTTCTTCATAATCTTGTATTTGTGTTACTACTCAGAACAGTCACCAGGGGATACAACCGCATGCCCATAAAACGGTTACTGTTCTTGCCGATTTTCGGCCCGTGTCATCTCCATGACACTTCAACGTGTGTGTTAATACGCTACAAAAGTACACATTTTTACCGGAATAACCAATTTGTAACATCTGTGTCACACGATCAGCTCACTCCCGTATGTCTCAAATCGGCATTACAAGCGGGAATCAGGATGTTGTTAATTTAAGTTAACCATCCTGCGCGGCAGTCAGATCCGGTCCTACCCGGGTGTATAACGAGACTTGATAAGAGACTGCTGTGACTCTCCATAAAAGCATTGAGACAGGAGCCGGGACAATGGGACATCCGGATTATTATCAACATACGAGTCCACAATAGCAAGACCGACATAACGACCTATACGAGACGGTAATTCAAGACTGCCGAGGCGGGAAAAGGGAGCCGGACCGAAAAGCAAAGCGATATCTGAGGGGGAATTACTGTAAAGCATGCGTCCGGCCGCCAGAGCTTTCCAGATATCACACTCATGACGATATGCATCTTCAAACTGAGCCGGGGTATAACCCAGAGCCTGCATATCATCGTCGAGAGCAAGCGAAACCGCCCTGGCAACCGCGCCCTCATACAGCATACGCTCAAGTACTGTTCCCTCCACCGGCTCATACGGATAGCTGACTCGCACCAGTGCCTCAACGACATCCGGAACGACCCGTGCCGGCACCTTATGGCGTGCGACATAAGACGGCATTGATTCATAGCCAGGATAATCTGCACCGAGATAATGGTTTAAAGCAATGAATACCGTAGAGTCACTTACGATCACAGACTGCATGTAGGGACTGGCTATACCGTATATCCTCCCCACCCTTATATCTGGCAAAATACCGGCAACCCTGTGCAATGCATCACCAAGCGGACTCTGCAGAGAGTCGGCCGCTGTAAAACGAGCCTTGATATCAGCGCCGAATATCCGTATGACATCGCTGTCATAAAGTCGTCCTACGGCCTCGTCACGCCCCATCGAGTCGAGTCCCATGACAGCAAGATAAAGATCCAGGCCGGGCTGAAGCGAGTCGGCCGACCCGATGCTATCAGATATATACAAGTCAATGCGACCTATCATTACCGGTTCCGGATAATGACTATCAGACCGTGACTGTCCGCATGCCGACAGAAGAAGCCCGATCAATATAAACAGAATATCTCTCATAATGACAACGGTATGGAATGTGTGTTCTTGACCTCATCCAGTACAAATGAGCTGTTAAGAGATCCAATGCAGTCAAGATCACCGAGAATGCGGAGAATAAACTTCTGGTATGACTTCATATCACGTGTATATATCTTAAGCAGAAAATCATATTCCCCTGAGATATTATAGCATTCGGCTATCTCCGGAATAAACCGGACAGCCTGCATTATACGCATACTATTCTCATAGGTGTGCTGTTTCATCTTTATATAACAGAATGCGACAAAACCACAGTCGAGCTTATCAGCATCCAGTACAGCCATATACTTATTGACATATCCCTCACGTTCGAGTCTCCTGACCCGCTCGAATGTCGGAGTGGACGAAAGGTTTATCATCGAGGCGAGCTCTTTGATGGTAAGACGGGAATTTTCCTGAAGTGCTCCAAGAATCTTATAGTCGATCGTATCAAGCGATGAGGATGCTGATTTCATATATAATAACAAAATGATCAGAATATTTCTCTATATAAACGGCAATAAAATACTTTTATCAGAATATCCTATCTTATTGCATTACAAATATAGTCATATTTTCTAAAATAGCGAAACAGTTTGGAATAAACGCCTGAAAAATCATAAATTTGCAACATAATAAAATCATCTGTAATTATGAAACAACAGAAACTTCACTTCGAGACACTTCAGCTCCATGTAGGACAGGAACATCCGGACCCGGCAACCGATGCCCGCGCAGTAGCGATCTACCAGACAACGTCATACGTATTTAGAAACTCCCGGCATGCCGCCGACCGGTTTGCACTGCGAGACCCTGGCAATATCTACGGACGACTGACAAACCCCACCCAGGAAGTTCTCGAACAACGGGTAGCGGCTCTTGAGGGAGGTTCAGGAGCTCTCGCTGTGGCAAGCGGAGCAGCTGCAATCGCCTACTCAATAGAGAATATAACCGGCAACGGAGACCACATACTGGCCGCCGACAACCTGTATGGCGGCACTACCAACTTCATAGCCAACACACTGGCTCCAAGAGGCATATCCAGCACATTCGTCAATGTACGTGACTATGATGCTGTTGAAAAAGCCATACAGAGCAATACCAAAGCTCTGATAGTAGAAACTTTCGGCAATCCGAACTGTGACGTGACCGACCTCGACACACTCGCAGGTATAGCACACAGTCATAATATTCCACTGATTGTCGACAATACTTTCGGCACACCCTATCTGATAAGACCCATCGAACACGGTGCCGACATAGTCATCCACTCGGCTACAAAATTCCTTGGCGGTCATGGCACAAGCCTTGCAGGCATAATAGTTGACGGAGGCACATTTGACTGGAAATCCAATGCCGACCGTTTTCCGACAATTGCCAGTCCCGATCCCAACTATCACGGAACGGTCTTCGCGGACGTAGCCGGAGACACAGCGTTTATAACCCGCGCCAGAGCTGTTGTGCTACGTGACAACGGAGCGGCTATATCTCCTTTCAACGCTTTTATAATTCTGCAGGGTGTGGAGACTCTGTCCCTGCGTGTAGAACGTCATGTTGAAAATGCCCTGAGGGTTGTGGAATTCCTCGCCGGACACCCGAAAGTGGTCAAGGTCAATCATCCGTCTCTTGAAAACCATCCTGACCACGAACTCTACAACAGACTGTATCCACATGGCGCAGGCAGCATCTTCACCATTGAAATCAAGGGAGGTAAGGATGAGGCATGGCGTTTCATCGACAACCTGAAACTATTCTCCCTGTTAGCGAACGTAGCCGACGTCAAGAGTCTTGTGATCCATCCCTATACAACAACCCACTCACAGCTATCTCCTGAAGAATTAGACCGACAGCACATAACACCGGCAACCGTGAGACTGAGCATCGGCACAGAGCATATCGATGACATAATCGGCGACCTTGACCAGGCCCTGGCTCAGGTATAACCCAACATACTCACCATGCCCGGCCACTATACACTTTTTTCAGAAACCTGACTTTTTAAGATAGTCCAGAAACTTCTTACTGAAAATCTCATTATTGGCCCGCGGATAACGGACATCGGTAAAGACCTGCGCAAGCGTCGACTTACCGTTTTCGGCAACAAAACGACGGCTGTCATCACGCGCCTCTTTAACTGCATACAGTCTGTCGATATCTTCCCGTGTATAATAGTGATAACGCCCATGGTGTATAAAAGCCTCAACAGGAAGACGGCCGCAATCATCAGGCTCTTCGGCAGGATATCCCACCGTGAGGGTAATCAACGGTACGACAAGAGCCGGCAGATCAAGCACGGCGGCTATCTCAGGAGCGTTATAGGTTGTCGTGCCGAGCATGCATACACCGAGCCCGTTCATCTCGGCAATGGTATTGAACTGCTGTGCGAGCAAAGCTGTGTCAAGGAAAGCAGCCATGAGAGACTGGAAGTTATCATAACACGGATCGGCATCACGCTCCTCACACCATCTGGAGAAACGGTTGAGATCGGCACAGAATGTAAGCACAACGTCACAGCCCGTAACCTGAGGCTGACCGAAATGAGCCGGAGCAAGAGCTTTCTTACCTTCCTCATCACGGGTAACAATAACACTATACCACTGCATGTTACCGGTAGTAGGCGCATGTGATGCCTGCAACAGCATATCCTCCAGCATACTGTCACCGACATGACGTGTGACGTCATAGCGACGTATCGTACGGCGTGAGAGCCAGAACTTATTATAATCCATATCAATTCTTCTTGGCGGGATCACAGGTGAGACCTACTCCCAGACGTTTGAATATTTTATGATCGACCTCGCCGAGCATAACAGTGGAATGCATCTGACAGCCACGGAGCTGCGGAAGAACCTCCAGAGCAAGCCGGCAACGCTCATCGTGTGTACTCAGAACCGAAAGCGCCACCAGCACCTCGTCACTGTGAAGACGGGGATTGCGTCCCTTGAGATATGTGAGTTTAGTGTGCTGTATGGGCTCGATCATCTCCTGAGGGATAAGTTTCAGGTCGTGTCCGATACCGGCAAGATGTTTTACAGCATTTAAAATCAGGGCCGAACTGGGTCCGAGCAGTTCGCTGGTCTCAGCTGTAATTATAGTTCCGTCAGCCAGTTCAATAGCCGAAGATGGTTTACCGCTGCGTTCAGCTCTTTCTCTGGCGGCCCCGATGCAACGACGATAGCTGATATCGATACCTGCCTGTTTGAACAACAGCGATATCTTGTTTACCTCGGCCTCGTTCCCCTCACCCTGAGCCATATTGTTAAGGGCTGTGAAATACCGGCGTATGATCTCGTTGCGTGACGCGTCACGGCACACTTCGTCATCGCTGATGCAGAAACCTACCATGTTGACCCCCATATCAGTGGGCGATTTATAGGGATTCTCGCCATATATACCCTCAAACAGAGCATTAAGAACCGGGAATATCTCGATATCACGGTTATAGTTGATCGCAGTCTTGCCGTAAGCCTCAAGATGGAACGGGTCGATCATGTTTACATCGTTAAGATCGGCAGTGGCCGCTTCATAAGCGATATTGACAGGATGCTTGAGAGGCAGACTCCACACAGGGAAAGTCTCAAACTTGGCATAGCCGGCCTCCACGCCACGCTTATGTTCATTGTAAAGCTGGCTCAGACACACAGCCATCTTGCCGCTGCCGGGTCCGGGCGCTGTCACAATCACAAGCGGACGCGTGGTCTCGATATAATCATTGTGACCGAATCCGTCATCCGACGCTATGAGATCGGCATTGGTGGGATACCCCTCGATAGTATAATGATAGTATACAGTGATACCCATACGGTCAAGTTTACGGCGGAAAGCGTCGGCACTGATCTGACCATTGTAGTGGGTGACACATACCGAACTAACCAGGAAACCTCTGTTCATGAATTCATTGCGAAGTCTCAGCACATCCATGTCATAGGTGATTCCAAGATCGTTACGCACCTTGTTCTTCTCTATATCAAGGGCACTTATCACTATTACAATCTCGGCCTGATCCTTGAGTTGTCCGAGCATCTTAAGCTTACTGTCAGGCTCGAATCCGGGCAACACACGACTGGCATGATAATCATCGAACAGTTTGCCGCCTAACTCAAGATACAGTTTGTTACCAAATTGAGCAATACGTTCCTTAATGTGCTCTGATTGAATTTTAAGATATCTGTTATTATCAAATCCCTGTGTCATAATGACGGCAAAGGTACTAATTTTATCTAAAAAACCAGTACCTTCGGACCAAAAATCGAGTCTGTGTCAATCCTCACGCAAAGCATCCCTCAGCATCTCTTTCATGGCACGTATCTGGGCTTTTATCTCAGCCTCCTTGCGCAGTCCGCAGATTGCCCCGGCCATACCGCCAACGACGCCTCCGATCAACGGTGAGTAATCTCCTTTCTCATATAACACATAAAGGAAAAAGGCTACCGCCACACCGCCTATCGCCATGGAACAGCGGCGTAAGCGACGTCTTGCGACCTCAAGCCTGACCACGCGGGCCAATGTATCACGCATAGACATTGCTGTAGGATCAATGCGCATTATCAACCTGTATACATAGCTGTTAAACAAAGCCAGAACCGCCATTGTCACGACAAAAAGCACCGTGACACCGCATGGTATATCAAGACGCGGGAACGCTAACAGAATAAACGGGATCGTAACCAGGCCTGCAATGATAAGCCATCTGTAAGTACGCAACAGTCTGGAACGGCGGCCAAGCAATCTGTCGGCACGCACGGTGCGGCACAGCTCGCGATTCTGCTCTTCAAGCCGGTCAATCCGTACCGACTGAGACTGCCATGTTTTTTTCAGTTGTTCAAGATCCATATATCGTATTCTTACTGTTTTCAAATTATGATTAACTGTTTGACATCTCAACAAGTCGATTCTTTACACGTCGTATACGTGAGGCTACAGTATTGCGCGGCATACCTGTAACATCGCTTATCTCGTCATAGCTTTTCTCGTCGAGCCACATCATGATGATACCACGGTCTACCGGAGAGAGAGCAGATATGAGCCGATATAATTCACGCAGTTCGTCGGAACGCGAGCGGTCGTCGGCGGCAATCTGTCCGGCATCGTCAATAGATACCATCCCGCCGCTATGACGGTTACGGCGGTAACATGTGATACACGTATTGATACACGCCCGGTAAAGCCATGTCGATATCTGCGAGTCTCCGCGATAAGAACGCAATCCCTGCCACACGTTAGCCATACATTCCTGATAAAGATCCTTACGATGATCTTCATCACTGCCATACATGTAACATATTTTATCGATCATAGGACTGTATCTCGACAGTATTGTATCGAAAAGTTCCTTGCGTTGTGTCTCGGTATTCATCTCTTTCATATTAGACGAAAGAATATCTCATAAGTTGCAGCATTTAATCAGAAAAAATCAGACCGGGAAGCTCAGACAGGGACCCGATTGTCATTCCGGCATGATATACAACCGGTAAATCCACATCCTGTGACTTAATATTCAAACCATTGTCCCTCAGCATCACCGTATTCCATCCCAGAGCCTTCGGATGGCGGAAGTCCTTGCGCATATTATCTCCTATATACCAGCGGACAGAGCACCATGGGGTCAGATCCTCCATACGCGTCCAGGGCAGAAGGCAGGTCTTGTCGGCACCGATATCGGCAGATACACTTATCAGTCCGTCATCAAAATAGCGCTGCAGTCCCAGGGCACGGATCTTGTTCCACTGGCCCTCATGGCGGCCATCCGTTATCATAGCCAGCGTTACTCCATGACCTTTCAGATTCTCAAGGCAATATCGAGAATCGTCGGGCAGTACCAGATAAGGAAAATGCTCCCGGTACATCCCGACCATCCTATCGACCGGCACAGCATGGTCAAGAACTTCATAAAGGCGATCGAACGGGTGTCGTCCGCCCTCCGCCGAGAGCACAGTCTCTTCGAGCAATCCGCATGGTACTCTGAGACGGCGTGACAATTGTCTGGCGACATAAAGGCAGCCTGACTTCACGTAGTCACGCTCTTTGTAAAGAGTATCGTCAAGATCAAAAGCTACAAGTATCGAACGGCAGTATGTCATGGCGGCAGTTATTGTCCCAGGATACGGTCAACCGTCCCGATCACACGCTCCACATCACTGTCACTGAGGGTCGATGATGACGGAAGACATAGCCCCCGGTCAAAAATACGTTCCGACACACTTCCGCCATACATCGGAGCACTGCTGTAAACCGGCTGCATATGCATCGGCCGCCATATCCGGCGGCTCTCTATGTACTGTCCGGCAAGCCGCTCGAGCAACTGGCCGGGAGACACAGGAGCATCATAGGCAAGCTGTATTGCCGAAAGCCAGAAATTGGAGTCAAACCCTGATGAAGGATTATCGTGAACTTTCACATACCGACTTGATTTCCAAGCACTGGCATACATAGCATGAATAGCACGTCTGCGAGCCAGACGTTCGTCGAGAGCCTCTATCTGACCGCATCCTATGGCGGCACTCACATTACTGAGTCTATAGTTATATCCTATAACCTCATGATAATAGTACGGACGGTTCTCACGGGCCTGCGTGGAGAGGAATTTCACTCTCTCGGCCGACTCGGCATCAGGACATATCAGTGCACCTCCGCCCGAGGTCGTTATCATCTTGTTTCCGTTAAAACTGAGCGCACCGTATCGTCCTATAGTACCACAGAACCTGCCGTCAAAACGCGACCCTATAGCCTCGGCAGAATCCTCCAGAACAGGAACACCGTAACGGTCGGCGACCTCGATAATACGGTCAAGCTGCGCCGGCATGCCATACAATTCCACAACAATGACAGCACGCGGTTTCCGCCCGGTCACAGATATACGGTCTGCGATAGCCCTGTCAAGCAACGCCGGATCCATATTCCACGTCAATGGCTCAGAATCCACAAACACAGGACTCGCACCGAGATACACGATAGGATTAGCCGACGCGGCAAACGTAAGCGACTGACATATAACCTCGTCGCCTGGCCGCACTCCGAGCGCGTCAAGACCCAGATGTATAGCACCGGTTCCACTGCTCAGCGCCACGACATGCGGAGCCCCGAGATGTCGCTCAAGTTCCTGTTCAAAGCGGTCGACATACGGCCCAAGCGGAACAATCCATGTCGAGCCGATAGCATCTGAAGCATAACGGTTCTCGTTTCCTGCAAGATGAGGAATAGAAAGTTTTATCCAGTTCATTTTAAAACACTTTCTTAATCTTCAACAAAGGTACAATTAAATTTACAATATAACGTTATATCTACGCAGACAATTTGGTTCATTCCCGATGAAAACAGTCATAACACTCATATTATCAATAGTCGCAACCCTGACCGGATATACCCGGACCAATATCCACGGCAAGGTTACCGATGCCGACAATAAGCCAGTGGAGTTTGTGACCGTCCGCATTGCAGGAACAGCCATAGGCACCAATACAGATATTGACGGCACATATAAGCTGTCGGTACATAGTGCCGACACAATACGCGTCATATTCTCCTGTATAGGCTACCGCGAAATCAGACGTGAGTTCATCGACCCGGGAAGCGACATAACACTGAACGTCAGGATGATCCCATCAAACCACGAACTGGAAACAGTCGAAGTCACCGATTTCAGGAAACAGACCTCCCAGATGCAGGCGATAAATAGTGACAGCTACAACTTAGCCGCCGATCCGACAGGAGGCAGCGTGGAATCACTCATACAGACGATGGCAGGCGTGAGCTCCGGTAACGAAATGTCGTCACAATACTCTGTGCGCGGAGGATCATACGACGAGAACAGCGTCTATATCAACGGCATAGAAGTATACCGGCCCCAGCTGGTATCTTCCGGACAGCAGGAAGGACTCAGCATCATCAACCCTGATCTTGTCGGATCAATCGGTTTCTCGACAGGCGGATACGGAGCTGAATATGGAGACCGCATGTCGTCTGTTCTCGACATCACCTACCGCGAGCCCGAGAAGCTGCAGGGATCACTGTCATTAAGCCTCATGGGAGGAGGTATCTCGATAGGCACTGGATCAGCCCGTTTCAGCCAGCTCCATGGCATACGCTACAAGCGTACCGCCAGTCTTCTCGGGACAACGGACTCCAAAGGTGAATACGATCCTGACTTCTTTGACTACCAGACATCCATGACCTTACGGCTCGGCAACAGATGGAAAGCTTCACTACTCGGCAACATATCTATAAATAATTATCGCTTTACACCAGTGAGCAGATCGACGTCGTTCGGACTCGCCACCGATGCCAAACAGTTCAAAGTTTTTTTTGACGGACAGGAAAAAGACCGTTTCGAGACATGGTTCGGAGCTCTGCATCTCACGTACACCCGTTCACGGGCAAACGACTTCTCGCTTCTGGCATCCGGCTATCTCACCAACGAACTCGTATCATATGACATACAGGGTGAATACTGGCTGGACCAGGCCGGCACTACAGGAGGCGGCACAGGAGACGCCATCGGCGGTGAACTGGGAGTGGGCCGCTATCACGAACATGCACGCAACAGGTTGCGTATGTCGGTGATGTCACTGGGTTTCAAGGGGCATTCGGGCCTGTCGAACCACAACATCACATACGGACTGAACTTCAACCACGAGAATGTCTACGACCGCTCACGTGAATGGGAAAGGCGCGACTCAGCCGGATTTTCCCTGCCGGCCGATCCGACCAGCCTTAAACTGATCTATTCCCAGCGGTCAGATCAGAATTTCGGATCCAACCGTCTTTCAGCTTTCGTACAGGATGCGCTGCGCCTCAACTCTTCGGCCGGATACTGGGTCATAAACGGCGGATTACGCCTGAGCTACTGGGATTTCAACCGGGAATTTCTCGTCAGCCCCCGATTCAATGTCGCTTTCATACCGTCACGTAACAACAGCTGGACAGTGCGGGGCGCCATAGGCATCTATTACCAGTCGCCATTCTATAAAGAATACCGTCGGGCCACCACCGACGCAGACGGCAACAGTATCATAGAACTCAACCGGGACATCAGGTCCCAGCAAAGTATTCATTTCATTGCCGGTGCCGATTATACCTTCAGGGCGTTCAACCGCCCGTTCAAATTCACGGCCGAAGCCTATTACAAACATCTGAGCAATCTTATACCCTACGAGATCGACAACCTCAGACTGGTCTATTCCGGAGAAAACCTCACACATGGATACACGATGGGACTGGACATGAAACTATTCGGCCAGTTTGTGCCAGGCACCGACTCCTGGATAAGTTTTTCACTGATGAAGACCGACGAACTTATGAACGGAGTGCATGTACCCCGTCCCACCGACAGGCGATACAATCTGGCACTATATTTCACCGATTATTTTCCAAAGTGGCCACGACTCAAATTCAGCCTGCGCGGTATACTCAACGACGGACTTCCGATCACTCCGCCCCGAGGCAGCCGCGACAGAGGCTACTTCAGGATGCCTTCATACCGCCGCATCGACATAGGACTGAGCTATGCACTGGTACAGCCCCACGTACATGGTCAGCCCCGGACAACTCTTCAGCGTATCGTCAGGGAAGCCTGGCTCGGACTTGATGTATTCAACCTGCTCGATATATCCAACGTGAGTTCCTATTACTGGGTTACCGATGTAAATAACATGCAATATGCCGTACCCAACTACCTGACACGCCGACAGCTCAACGTACGCCTTACAATCGACTTCTGAACACCGGTCCTTTTTTTTCATTCTTTTTATAGCCTAACCATGTTTTTATGCAAAATTTATCGTAATTTTGCACAAAAATCGGCAAAGATGAATCCCAACAGCCTTGTTTCCATCTCAGACCTCACCAAGGAGCAGATGCTTAACACATTGGAGCTTGCACGCTACTTCGAGGAAAATCCCAATCACAAGATTCTGGACGGTCGTGTTGTCGCCACTCTGTTTTTCGAGCCGTCGACACGTACACGACTAAGTTTTGAAACCGCAGTCAACCGCCTTGGAGGCCGCATCATAGGCTTCAGTGACGCTTCCACCACGAGTTCGTCCAAGGGCGAGACCCTGAAAGACACCATCATCATGGTGAGCAACTACGTGGATCTTATCATAATGCGTCACTATCTGGAAGGGGCAGCCCGATATGCCACCGAGGTTACAGACGTGCCGATAATCAACGCCGGTGACGGTGCCCATCAGCACCCGTCGCAGACGATGCTCGACCTATACTCCGTATACAAGACACAGGGACGGCTCGACAACCTGACAATCACACTGGTAGGCGATCTTAAATACGGCCGTACCGTCCATTCTCTTATAATGGCGATGCGCTACTTCAATCCCACATTCAGATTTGTGGCATGCCGCGAACTGCAGATGCCTCGGGAATATCTGGAGTTCTGCGACAGGAACGGAATCAGATACACCGAACACACAGACTTTGATTCGGACGTCATCGATACGTCCGACATTATATATATGACACGTGTACAGCGCGAACGTTTCACTGACATCATGGAATATGAACGTGTCAAGGATCTATACACCCTGCGTAATTCCATGCTTACAGGATCCCGCGAAAATCTGCGCATACTGCATCCTCTTCCCCGTGTCAACGAAATCGACCGTGACGTTGACGACAACCCCAAGGCATATTACTTCACTCAGGCCAGAAACGGACTGTACACACGTCAGGCTCTTATATGTAACGCACTCGGTATCAATCCTCTCAAATAATCCAAACAGTCATGGCACCCAAAAAAGAACTTGCCGTAGCCGCACTGCGCAACGGTATCGTCATAGATCACATCCCCTCGAAGGCATTGTTCAAGTGTGTCAAGATACTCGGTCTCGAGAACCTTGACACCCAGCTCACGATCGGTAACAACCTCCATAGTTCCAAACTCGAGTCAAAGGGCATAATCAAGGTAGCTGACGTAAACTTTCCCGAGAAGACACTAAACCGCATTGCTCTCATTGCTCCCACAGCAGTTGTCAACACCATCCGTGACTTCGAAGTCACCGAAAAACACCCGGTGACACTCCCCGACACCATAATCGGAATAGTAAAGTGTGACAACCCGAAATGTATCTCCAACAACGAGCCGATGTACACCCGGTTCAGCGTTGTAAACCGCGAACCGGTCATCATCAAGTGCCACTACTGCAGTCACATGGTGAAAGCCGACAAAGCAAATATCCTTTAATTTCAATTCTCCACCCGATATACACCGCCACGTTATGAAGCAAGACTGGAAACCGGGAACAATGATCTATCCGTTACCTGCTGTTATGGTAAGCTGTGCCGATTCCAAAGGCAATGACAATATCATCACAGTGGCATGGACAGGCACAGTATGCACCAATCCGGCCATGCTCTACATCTCAGTACGCCCCGAGCGCCACAGCTATACCATGATAAAGGAGACGATGGAATTCACGGTCAATCTCACAACCGAAGATCTTGCAAAAGCCACCGACTGGTGTGGTGTCAAGAGCGGACGGGACTTTGACAAATGGGCTGAATGCGGCCTCACCCGCGAATCAGGTGTCACGGTCAGGTGCCCGTCAATCGCCGAATCGCCTCTCAGCATCGAGTGTCGTGTCACTGAGATAATACCGCTGGGAAGCCACCACATGTTTATAGCACGTGTACTGAACGTACGCGCAGACAAACGGTATATCAATCCAGAGACCGGGGCATTCGATTTAGGAGCCGCCGGACTCATAAACTATTCACACGGACACTACTACCGTCAGGGTGACGAGATCGGACGGTTCGGCTGGACAGTAAAAAAGAACTGATAATCAAAAAAAAATGCACATCTCTCTTTCCGAAATATCCAAAATATAAGTTTAACATCACATTATAAGAAACTATAGAAATGAAACAGGACAGCCTCGTATTTGACATCATCAACCGCGAACATCAGCGCCAGAAAAAAGGCATTGAGTTGATTGCCTCCGAAAACTTTGTCAGTGATCAGGTAATGCAGGCCATGGGCTCGTGCCTCACCAACAAGTATGCCGAAGGTTATCCCGGACACCGCTACTATGGCGGCTGTCAGGTAGTCGACGAGGTCGAGACGCTCGCCATCGACAGGCTCAGACAGATTTACGGAGCCGAATATGCCAATGTACAGCCCCACTCGGGAGCGCAGGCCAATATGGCGGTTTTCATGACCGTCCTAAAACCGGGAGATAAGTTCCTCGGTCTCAACCTGTCACATGGCGGACATCTCTCTCATGGCAGTCCTGTCAACTTCTCCGGCCTGATGTTCAACGCTCTGGAATATAACGTCAGGGAAGATACAGGACTTGTCGACTATGACCAGATGGAGGAGATAGCACTGCGCGAGCGTCCCAGACTCATAATCGGAGGTGCCAGCGCTTACTCCCGCGAATGGGATTATGCACGCATGCGCCGTATCGCCGACGAAATCGGAGCCATACTGATGATCGACATGGCCCACCCTGCCGGTCTTATCGCCGCAGGATTGCTTGACAACCCGTTGAAGTATGCCCATATCGTGACTTCTACCACCCACAAGACCCTTCGCGGACCGCGTGGCGGTATCATTCTGCTCGGCAAGGACTTTGAGAACCCATGGGGAAAGACAACAAAAAAAGGCGAGATACGCATGATGTCATCACTCCTCGACTCTGCCGTCTTCCCCGGCACCCAGGGCGGACCTCTCGAACATGTCATCGCGGCTAAAGCAGTAGCTTTCGGCGAAGCTCTCCAACCCGAATACAAGGAATATCAGCAACAGGTCAAAAAGAATGCCTCGACCATGGCCCAGGCGCTTGTCGACAAGGGCTACAAGATCATATCCGGCGGCACCGACAACCACTGCATGCTCGTCGACCTGCGTACCAAATTCCCTGAACTCACAGGAAAAGTGGCTGAACGTGTACTTGTAGAGGCTGACATCACAGCAAACAAGAATATGGTTCCGTTCGATTCCCGCTCGGCATTCCAGACATCAGGCATACGCCTTGGCACAGCAGCGATCACTACCCGCGGTCTGAAGGAAGACAACATGGGAGACATCGTCGAGATGATCGACACCGTACTCTCGAATCCGGAGAACGAAACAATGATCAAAGCAGTACGTGAGCGTGTGAATACAATGATGCAGGAGTATCCCATGTTCGCTTATTGATCATCTGCACATCATGATAGTCCCGTATCGCATATACCAGATATTGATCGCAGCCCCTCTGTTGCTTGCAGCCACCATACTGGCTGCTCTGCTCACGATCCTGCTTACATCGGCAGGCATCAGATGGGCATCTTATTACCCGGCCCACTGGTGGGCACGCCTTTTCTGCTGGCTTAACATGGTTAGGGTCACGGTTCGGGGACGTGAGAATGTCGACCGAAATACATCATACGTATTTGTGGCCAACCACCAAGGTGCGTTTGACATATTTGCGATATACGGATTTCTGGGGCATGACTTCAAGTGGATGATGAAAAAAAGCCTCCGGTCCATTCCTCTTGTCGGTTACAGCTGCTATAGGGCAGGACACATATTCGTAGACCGTACGTCACCGGCCGCCGTACGCCATACAATGGCTACAGCCGAACGCAGCCTGAAAGGAGGGGCGTCACTGGTAGTATTCCCCGAAGGTGCACGGTCAAAGGACGGTCATATGCGCCCATTCAAGAAAGGCGCATATCAGCTCGCACTGGAGTTCAGGCTGCCGCTCGTTCCGGTGTCAATCAATGGAGCCTATGACGTTATGCCACGATCAAGCAAACTTCCGGTATGGGGACATATTACCCTCACAATACATCAGCCGATACCGGCGCCTGCCGACGAAGAGGGGCGTTCGCTCGCAATGGAACAGACGCGAGAGACGATAAAATCGGTACTTCCCGAACGATACCGGTGAACAAACCGACGACAGAATTGTTATAGCGAGTGACAGGCATGACACGTCAGCCTGTCACTTTTTTATGCCGTAATAATAATTTGGCACGGAAGTTGTAATGTAACTATTCCCGAAGAATATTAACAATATCTTAAAATATACACTGATCATGAAAATTAAACCACTATCTGACCGTGTCCTCGTACGCCCCGCAGCTGCTGAGGAAGTTACAGTATCGGGCATCATCATCCCTGATACAGCTAAGGAAAAACCGCTCAAGGGAATTGTTCTCGCTGCCGGCAACGGCACCAAAGACGAAGAGATGGTAGTCAAGGAAGGCGACACCGTACTATACGGCAAATATTCCGGCACCGAAATCGATGTTGACGGCGAGAAACTCCTTATCATGCGCCAGAGCGACATTCTTGCAATATGTGAATAATTCCAATTTTTAAAGCAATAAATCATGGCTAAAGAGATAAAATTTGATATCAAGGCTCGTGAAGAGCTCAAGAAAGGTGTCGACACCCTGGCCGACGCAGTGAAAGTGACACTTGGTCCCAAAGGGCGCACAGTTATTATCGAGAAAAAATTCGGCGCACCCCATATCACAAAGGACGGCGTCAGCGTAGCCCGCGAGATCGAACTCGAGGATGCATTCCAGAACATGGGCGCACAACTCGTCAAGGAAGTTGCCTCCAAGACCGGTGACGACGCCGGTGACGGTACAACAACCGCTACCGTACTGGCCCAGGCCATCATCAACGAAGGTCTCAAGAATGTGGCTGCAGGTGCGAACCCTATGGACCTGAAACGCGGCATTGACAAGGCTGTTGCTGCAATTGTAGCACATATCAAAGAAATAGCCGAAGAAGTAGGCGACGACTTCAAGAAGATCGAAGATGTAGCCCGTGTATCGGCCAACAACGACGAGAAGATCGGCGCACTGATCGCCGAGGCAATGAAAAAGGTAAAGAAAGAGGGTGTGATCACCGTCGATGAAGCCAAGGGCACCGAAACAACCGTTGACATAGTCGAGGGCATGCAGTTCGACCGAGGCTACATCTCCCCCTACTTCGTCACCAGCACAGAGAAGATGGAGTGTGCGATGGAGACACCCTACATCCTGCTTTACGACAAGAAAATCTCAAACTTCAAGGACCTTCTTCCCGTCCTCGAGCCAGTCGCCCAGAACGGACGTCAGCTGCTCATCATCGCAGAGGATGTTGATCAGGAAGCCCTTGCCACACTCGTTGTGAACCGTCTGCGCGGATCCCTGAAAGTATGTGCCGTCAAAGCTCCCGGCTTCGGTGACCGCCGCAAGGAGATGCTTGAGGATATCGCCATACTCACCGGCGGCACAGTCATCTCTGAGGAAAAAGGCATGCGTCTGGATGGGGCTACAATAGATATGCTCGGCTCAGCTGACAAAGTTACCGTCAACAAAGAGTATTCGACCATCGTCGACGGTGCCGGCAACAAGGATGCCATCGCAGCCCGTATCGCACAGATCAAGGCCCAGATCGAAGAGACCAAGAGCGACTATGACCGCGAGAAACTTCAGGAGCGTCTGGCCAAACTCGCAGGCGGCGTAGCTGTACTTCATATCGGAGCGCCCAGCGAGGTAGAGATGAAAGAGAAAAAAGACCGCGTAGACGACGCCCTCAGCGCCACACGCGCAGCCATCGCCGAGGGTATCGTACCTGGTGGAGGCGTAGCATTCATACGTTGCATAGACTCGCTTGACAACATTGCCACCGAACACCCTGACGAGGTTACCGGTATCAACATCGTACGCCGTGCCATCGAAGAGCCCCTGCGCCAGATCGTGGCAAACGCCGGTGTGGAAGGTGCCGTTGTTGTACAGAAAGTAAGAGAAGGCGCAGCCGACTATGGCTACAACGCCCGCACAGGCGAGTACGAGAACCTCATGGCCGCAGGTGTTATCGATCCGGCCAAGGTGACCCGCGTAGCACTTGAGAACGCAGCCTCAATAGCCGGCATGCTTCTCACCACCGAGTGCGTCATCGCCGACAAGAAAGAAGACAACCCAGCTCCGGCCATGCCTGCCGGCGGTATGGGAGGAATGGGCGGCATGATGTAAAGTCCGGTCCTACACAAACCTTCCAAAAGGCTGTGTCAAACTAAACTACGAGGCTGTGTCGTAATTAAGGTTTGTGAACTGCACCCCAAAAGTTAGACAAAAAACTTTTGGGGTGCTTTTATGAAGTA
>CAJUBL010000041.1 GCA_910584665.1 uncultured Muribaculaceae bacterium
TCTTTCTATAACTGGATAATGTTTAATCTGTCCAACTTTTTGGGGTCACTTCATTTTGACACAGCCTCTTCTTTATGGGGAAACTCAGCCGGCTATCAGCTCGCATATGAGTGTTGCCGACGATGCGTCTGTCACCCTGACCTTCACAAGGTCTCCTACATTGAACGTTCCACGCGGGAATACCGCTGTCTTGTTCTGTGACGTGCGGCCTACCCACTGGTCGGCGCTACGTCTGGATACACCCTCTACCAATACCTCATACTCCCGGCCTATATCACGGCGGTTACTCTCGGCCGACAGTTCGTTCTGCAAGGCGATCATGCGGTTAAGACGCTCTATCTTCACATCCTCAGGCACATTATCGGGCATGTGTTTCGATGCCAGTGTGCCGGGACGCTCGGAGTACTTAAACATGAAAGCGGTGTCAAATCCCACTTCCCGCATCAGCGACAATGTCTCCTGAAAATCTTCCTCGCTCTCGTCATGGAAACCGGTAAACATATCGGTGGTTATGGAACAGTCGGGAATAGCGTGACGTATGGCGGCGATACGGCCGAGATACCACTCGCGCGTATACTTGCGGTTCATATCCTTAAGCACCTTATTACTGCCGCTCTGTACCGGCAGATGTATGTGGCGGCATATATTGGGATGGGCTGCAATGGCACTTATGATCTCGTCGCTCATATCCTTGGGATGTGAGGTGGTGAACCGTACCCTCATGTCGGGAGCAGTCAGCGCTACGGTCTCAAGCAACCGGGCGAAGTTGTATTTCTCTCCTGTCGACTCATCGGTATAACTGTACGAATTGACATTCTGGCCAAGCAGTGTCACCTCCCTGAACCCGCGTTGTCGCAGGTCGGCAAGTTCGTTGAGTATACTCTCTACAGAGCGACTGCGCTCCCGGCCACGGGTATAAGGCACGATACAGTATGAACAGAAATTATTACAACCGCGCATGATGCTTATGAAACCGCTCACACGGTTGCCGCCTATGCGGCTCGGTATCACATCGCGATAGGTCTCGGTGGCCGACAGCTCGACATTGATGGCTTTATGGCCTGTCTCGGCCGATGCAAAGAGTTCCGGCAGCGACAGATAAGCATCCGGACCTGCCACGACATCGACACCGTGCTCGTTGATCAGCCTGTCGCGCACACGCTCGGCCATACATCCTATGACGCCTACTATGAGTCGGTGCTGTCTGCCGCGACGACGGCGCAGCGATGCGAGATATGCCAGTCTTGACAGAATCTTCTGCTCGGCATTGTCCCGTATCGAACAGGTATTCAACAGTATCGCGTCAGCATCCTCCACGCTCCCGGTCATCTCGTATCCGGCCATACCCAGTATCGATGCAACGACCTCGCTGTCGGCCACATTCATCTGGCATCCATAGGTTTCAATAAACAGCCGACGGGTCGCTGTCTCATTATTTATAGTCATAAAATTATTGTGAAATATCAGAATTATGCGTAATTTTGCACAAAATTACAAAATCCGCGCAAAACGGAGTATAAAGAAACTTAAAAATAAACCAGCAATATTGTAATGGCATACAATTTTATCACAGCCCAGGAGGCAGCCTCCATGATCAACAACGGCGATACGCTCGGTCTGTCAGGATTCACCGCCCCCGGAAACCCCAAGGCTATCCTCGAGGAGGTAGCCCGCAAGGCGGCCAGAGAGCACGAGGAAGGCCGTCCCTACAAGGTGAATATCTTCACCGGCGCTTCGACCAACGACCATGTAGACGGTATCCTCTCGCGCAATGACGCCATCAACATGCGTGCCCCCTACCAGAATACCCCCGACCTGCGCAAGCGCATCAATGCCCATGACGCACATTACTTCGACCGTCATCTCAGCGAGATGGCACAGGAGACGCGCTACGGCTTCTACGGCAAGGTCAACTATGCCATTATCGAGGCTGCCGACATCACCGAGGACGGCCATATACTGCTCGGATGCGGTCTCGGAAACATCCCGACCTATGCCAGGATGGCCGACAGGATCTTCGTCGAGATCAATGAGGCTCTGCCCACATCGATACGCGGCATGCACGACATATACCTTCCGCTTGATCCGCCAAACCGTACCGAGATACCCATCTTTCATGCCAATGACCGCATCGGTTCATCTCTTCTCAAGATCGATCCCGCTAAGGTAGCCGGTATCGTGCGCACCAACTCTCTTGACGGAGTTAAGCCATTCACAGAACCCGACGAGATCAGCAAGCAGATCGGCTCCAATGTAGTACGCTTCCTGCTTCACGAGTACCGTGCCGGGCGTATCCCCAAGGAGTTCCTGCCGTTACAGAGCGGTGTGGGCAACGTGGCCAACGCCGTACTGTACGATCTGGGTGAAAGCACCGAGATTCCTCCGTTCATGATGTACACCGAGGTGATACAGGATGCCGTTCTTGAGCTTCTGATGAAAGGCAAATGTACCTTTGCCAGCACCTGCTCGATGACATTCAGCGACGAGACTGAGAAGAAGCTCTTCGCCGACCTCGATTTCTTCCATGACAAGATACTGATGCGTCCGGCAGAGATCTCAAACAATCCTGAGGTAATACGCCGTCTCGGCGTCATAGCGATGAACACCGCCCTTGAGGCCGATATCTTCGGATGTGTCAACTCGACACACGTTCTCGGCACACGTATGATGAACGGCATAGGCGGTTCGGGCGATTTCACCCGTAACGCCTACATCTCCATTTTCAGCTGTCCGTCGGTCACCAAAGGCGGACTGATCAGCAACATCGTCCCGATGGTATCGCATCCGGACCACAGCGAACACTCGGTCGACATCCTCATCACCGATCAGGGAATTGCCGATCTCCGCGGCAAGGATCCCGTACAGCGTGCAGAGGCCATAATCGAGAACTGCGCCAACCCGATGTACCGCGAGCTCCTCTGGGATTACCTCAAGATGGGTAAGGGTGGCCAGACGCCCCACTCGCTCGCCGCAGCGTTCGCATTCCACTGCGAATTTGCCAACTCGGGCGACATGCGTAACGTCGACTATAGTAAATATTTCTAATTCTTTCACATACCGGACAAACTTTTATTCAAGCCAATCTGTTTATCTGATATGAGAAGGCATTTTGCTGACGTTATAAAAAAGTCAAAGAACCTCGATTGAATAGAGATAACCTTCTCCGTCCGCCTCTGCAGGTCGACCATCACGGCCTCTGGAGGCGGGCTCTTTTTTGAAATCACGTTTCATGAGAATCAAACTCCCCTTACTATTGTCTCTGATATCATTCCGGATTACGGCCGCAGAAATACAGGCAGACGAACATTGGGTCAGAAACAATTACATCAAGACCGAGCACTCCGTACCAATGCGCGACAGTGTATGCCTGCATACAATAGTCTACGCACCTTCCGACACGCTCCCCCACCCCATACTGCTCACGCGATGCACTTACGGATCCGGACCTTACGGTCCGGACAGCTATGATCCCGCCCTATGGAAACTACTCAAGCCTTTCACCTCACGCAGATATATCATAGTGAAACAGGATCTGCGCGGCCTGCGTATGAGCCAGGGATCGTTCATTCACATACGCCCCGCAGGACAACTCTGCGACACCGGCACCAACGAGCTGACCGATACCTACGACACTGCCGACTGGCTCCTTGACAACACCAACAGCAACGGCTGTATCGGCGTCTCGGGAAACAGCTATCTCGGCTTCACATCACTACTGGCCGGCATGTCATGCCATCCGGCCATCAAGGCGATATGCCCTCAGGCGCCCATAGGCGACTGGTTCATGGGTGATGATTTCCACCACAACGGGGCATTCATGCCCTCTCATGCGTTCAGTTTTATGTCCCGTCACGGTCAGCCACGACACGGGCTGTCGCCACACGCTCCGGTATGTCCGGAATATATTGACGGGAACAAAGATGATTTTTACAATAAACACCGCACTGTCTCCAGCCTGTCAGGACTGCTGGGCGACTCCATCAGTTTCTGGAACGAAATGACCGTCCATCCGGACTATGACTCTTTCTGGTACGACCGCTGTCCTCTGCACCATATCGACACCATAACCTCAGCAGTACTTCTCACTGGAGGATGGTACGACGCCGAGGACCTCTACGGCACCCTTGCCGCCTACGATGCGATAACATCACGCTGCCCATCCACACCATGCCATCTCATCATGGGACCCTGGGGTCACGGGTCATGGCGCCGCAACTTCAGGGGATTCGGCGATATCACTTTCGGACAATACGATACCACAGCCTGCTTCAGATCCCTCTGGGTGGCATTCTTCGAACATTACCTTCGCGGCATAAACATGCCGTTACCCGACGGAGCCACCTGCTTCTCGTCGGGCGACAACAGCTGGCATACATTACCGCAATGGCCGCCGGCCTCAACCCGCCCGCTTGTTATTTTTCCGGGTGACGGCGGAAAACTGTCAACCATGCGTCCCGATAATACACCGTCATTCTCCACTTATCTGTCAGACCCTTCTAACCCGGTACCATACACGATGGACAAAGGTGATTACATGACCGAAGACCAGCGTTTCGCATCAGGCCGTCCTGACGTTCTCACCTTTGTCTCCGAACCTCTGGACTCGGCTGTCACCGTAGCCGGAACCGTCATACCTGAGATATGGATGTCATCGACCACCGATGATGCCGACATCGTAGTCAAGATCATAGATGTTTATCCGGACGATCCTCAGCTCGGGAATCTTTCGGGTTACTGCCAGCTCATACGCGGCGATATCATGCCGGCCCATTATCGCGAAGGATTCGACCACCGCGCTCCGCTCGTACCCGGCACGGCCACACCGGTCACGGTTCCGATGCCCGACATATTCCATACATTCATGCCCGGTCACCGGCTAATGGTACAGATACAGAGCAGCTGGTTTCCG
Source organism: uncultured Muribaculaceae bacterium (assembly GCA_910584665.1). GTDB lineage: Bacteria > Bacteroidota > Bacteroidia > Bacteroidales > Muribaculaceae > JAAVFS01. The sequence goes on from CAJUBL010000041.1 coordinate 4,910, forward strand.
CTGTTCAGAATGAGCCCGCAGCAATGTATCGACGAATACCGCTGTGACGAGACTGACCTGATTCCCGCCTATATCACTATCTACCACGATTCCACCCGTCCGTCAGCCATCACACTTCCGGTCATCTCCGGCAGACTTTAACATTAATTATCGATACAGTCCGTATTTTCATTCAAAGATACTTGACAAAAGGGGTACCGATGTTGTAATTTTGCAGTAATTTCGGGTATATAAATACCCTATGACCACATAAGTGGCTCACATACAGCCACAACAACATATTCATAATGAAAAAGAACAACCTCTCGGGTAAAACGATATTCGGCAAGCAGCTTATGGCGACAGTAAGCGTAATGATCGTATTGCTTATCTTAGGTCTATTCGCCGCCTTTGCCATCGGGGCAGGACAATTTTCGAACTCACTGAAGTCACGGATGGGCTTTACCGTCGTCATGAATGACGATGTCTCACCCAAGGCACTTGAATCGATGCAGAAGATGCTGACTACAGCACCATACGCCGGAACAATCACTTTCACCTCGGCCGACGAGGTAATGTCCGGATGGGAAAAAGAGAACGGCGAGGACATAATGGCCGTGTTAGGAGCCAACCCGTTCGGCGCACAATACGAGGTAACAGTCACACCCGAATACGCGATGAGTGACAGCCTCGAGGCAATCACAGCATCCATAGGCACAATTCCCGGGGTTGACGAAGTATCCACCACCACCGAAGTAGTCGATGTCATCAACCGTCTTGTCGACATAATCACAATGATATTCCTTCCGCTGGCACTGGCACTTCTTCTTGTATCGGGCGTACTGATCAACAATACCATACGCCTTACAGTCTATTCAAGCCGCTTCCTCATACATACAATGAAGCTCGTAGGTGCGACCGGTGCTTTCATACGACGGCCGTTCATACACACGGGGATCATCAACGGTGTGACTGCAGGCATACTGGCCGGCATCATTCTCTCGCTCATAATAAGCGGTATCCACTCGGCTTCACCCGATATATCCGGCTTCATATCCTGGACATCGATGGCATGGGTATTTCCGGCCATGATAGTCCTTGGCGTAGCCATATGCGGAATCGCCGCCGCCCTCGCCACCAACAAGTACCTGCGGCTCGGCTACGACGAGATGTTCTGACTCCCTCCCGTCCGAAGCATTCACTATAAGACATAAATAACAATCATATATAATGAACAAAACACAGAACAGCAACGACAGCAAGGCAACCGGGAAACCGCAGCTGCCTCTCGTCAGAGCCAACTTCATTCTAATGGCAGTCTCGGCACTGCTCATCATAATCGGATTCCTCCTGATGTTAGGTTCCGGCTCTGACGGCAAAGAATTCAATCCCGACATATTCAGTACACGTCGTATAGTAGTAGGTCCTACAATAGCCTTTATAGGCTTCGTGGCAATGGGAGTGTCTATCATTTACAGGCCACGCCGCCATTAGCCGCCGACATACTCAGCAAGTACAATTTCTTTTCGTTTCAACTATTCAGTCTACTTAGTATAATGGATTGGCTCCAAGCATTGATTTTAGGTATTGTCCAGGGATTATCCGAGTATCTCCCGATAAGCAGTTCGGGACATCTTGAAATTTTCAAACAGATTCTGGGCATGGACATCAAGGGATCAGAATCTCTCCAGTTTGATGTTGTGCTGCATGTCGCTACCGTTCTGAGTACCATCGTGGTACTCTGGCGTGAGTTCATTCCCCTGCTGACATCGTTCTTCGGATGGAAACGCGACGACAACTTCTATTACGTACTCAAGCTATTATTGTCCTGCGTACCCATACTCATTGTCGGACTTCTTTTCAAGAAACAGATTTCGGCACTTTTCGACGGGAATCTGCTCGTTGTAGGAATATGTCTTCTTATCACAGCCGCTCTCCTGTCGTTCACCTACATGTCACGCACTGAACCCGAGCGGAAACTACGTGCCGAGGGTATCACTGTCAAGGGACGTGACATCACATGGGCAGACGCATTCATCATAGGCTGCGCACAGGCTGTAGCTGTACTCCCCGGCCTCAGCCGCTCCGGATCGACCATAGCCACAGGTATAATCATAGGCGACCGCCGTGACAAACTGGCCCAGTTCTCATTCTTCATGGTCATCATCCCTATACTCGGCCAGGCTCTGCTTGACATCAAGGATATTATTTTTCCGGACCCCGATAAAGTTCAGGCCATAGCAGCGGGCAGTGTCGAGATACTACCCATGCTCATAGGTTTTCTGGCCGCATTCATCGTAGGATGCATAGCCTGCCGCTGGATGATCGAACTCATCAAAAAAGGAAAACTCATATGGTTCGCCATATATTGTGCCATAGCCGGCGCCATTTCCATAATATGGCAACTCACACACATAGCATGAACTTCATAGACGGCGAAATACTGTATATAGACAAGCCGCTTGAATGGACATCATTCAATGCGGTCAAACGTGTGCGCTCTGCTATTCAGCGACGTCTCGGAATAAAGAAACTAAAGGTAGGACATGCAGGAACTCTCGATCCTCTTGCTACCGGTGTAATGATAATATGCACCGGACGGGCCACCAAGCGCATTGACGAGCTTCAGGCCGGAGTAAAAGAATATGTTGCGACTATCGCTTTAGGTGCCACCACTCCGAGCTACGATCTGGAGACGGCTATAGATGCCCGTTTCCCTACCGGTCATATAACGCACCAGCTCGTACTTGAAACCCTCAGACAATTCAAAGGACGCATCGAGCAGATACCGCCTGCGTTTTCCGCCTGCAAGATCGACGGACACCGTGCCTACAAGATGGCCCGCCGTGGGGAAGAAGTCCGGCTAAAAGCCAAGATTCTTGTAATTGACGAGATCGAACTGCTCGATTTCTCTCCGACAGCCATCACCATTCGCGTAGTATGCAGCAAAGGCACATACATCAGAGCTCTCGCCCGCGATATAGGCAAAGCATTAAACTCCGGAGGGCACCTCACATCTCTGCGCCGCACCCGTGTAGGAACTGTCCCTGTCAGTGACTGCCTTACCATTGATCAGGCAGTAGAGCTTATAGAGACCACCGACATTGAATTGCCCGACAATTTCACGGTCAGCTGTCCGGACTGATATATTCATCGCATAAAATAAAACAATCATACCACTTATACAGATTCATGAAACTCTCACAGTTCAAATTTCGTCTTCCCGACAACCTTATCGCCGCCGAGCCTACTCCCGGGCGCGACGAGTGCCGAATGATGGTGATAAACCGCCGTACAGGTGAGATAGAACACCACATATTCAAGGAAATACTCAACTATTTTGACGATGGCGACATGATCGTATTCAACGATACCAAAGTATTTCCGGCACGCCTTTACGGAAACAAGGAGAAGACAGGCGCACGCATCGAAGTATTCCTGCTGCGCGAGCTCAACTCCGAACTCAAACTATGGGACGTGCTCGTGGAGCCGGCCCGCAAGATACGTATAGGCAATAAACTATACTTCGGAGACGATGACTCAATGGTAGCCGAAGTCATAGACAATACCACCTCGCGCGGCCGTACTCTGCGGTTCCTGTATGACGGCCCCCACGAGGAATTCAAGCAGAACCTCTTCTCGCTCGGTATGACACCGCTTCCGGAATATATCAAACGTGATCCCCGCCCCGAGGATGCCGAGAACTACCAATGTATCTTCGCCGCCAATGAAGGAGCCGTCGTTGCACCAGCAGCCGGACTGCACTTCAGCCGCGAGTTAATGAAACGTCTTGAGATCAAAGGTGTGCAGGAAGGCTTCATCACCGTACACAGCGGCCTCGGAAGCTTCCGCGAGATCGATGTCGAGGATCTCACCAAGCACCGGATGGACTCCGAGCAGGTAGAGATAACCCAGAATCTCGTGGACCGCGTCAACGCAACCAAAGATGCCGGACATAAGGTATGTGCAGTCGGCACATCGGTACTGCGCGGCATAGCGAGCGCCGTAAGCATGGGCGGACACATGAAGACCTACAGCGGATGGACCAACAAATTCATCTTCCCGCCCTACGATTTCACCGTTACAGACACTGTCGTCACGAATTTCCATCTTCCATATTCCACTATGCTCATGATGATAACAGCCTTCGGTGGTTACGACTTAGTAATGAAAGCCTATGACATAGCCATAAAAGAAGGATACCGGTTCGGCGCCTACGGTGACGCGATGCTGATCATCTGACCTCCCCATATCAACTCTAAAAGCATATGATAATACAGGAAAGAACATCACGCCACGAGCGCGCAATGGAAATAGCCCGCGCCATGATAACAGCCGCACGCACCGCCCCCAAAGCCCGCGGCAATGACCTGTTCGAATGTGCCGTCATAGACGGTGACGACATAGTCCGTCTCAGTGAGGCAATGAAACGCCTGCACGCATCGACAGGCCGCCCCGTCTACGAACGTGACTCGGCCAACATACTGCAGGCCCAGTGTATAGTGCTCGTAGGCATACATCCGGGCGTGATGGGTCTCAACTGCGGCCACTGCGGTTTCCCGACATGTGGCGGGAAACCCGCTCAGGCTCCATGTGCCATGAATATCACCGACGTGGGCATAGCCATCGGATCGGCCTGCGCCACCGCAGCAGACCACCGTGCCGATACACGCGTACTCTTCTCGGCAGGAATGGCCGCCATGAAACTTGACATCCTGCACGGTTGCCGTCAGGTATTTGCCATCCCCGTATCCATCGCCAGCAAAAATCCATTCTTCGACCGCTGATGGCCGATACATTCCATACTATACAGGAAACCGGTCAGGGGATATACCGGGAGAAGATGAGCAAATTCATCTCTTTCGCAATACCTGTCACGTCGGTCGACGAAGCCCGTGAGACCATAACCGACTACACCAACCGCTATCATGATGCCCGACACGTATGCTGGGCTTACATGATCGGAGCAGACCGCTCGCAATTTCTATCAAGCGACAACGGCGAGCCTTCAGGCACCGCCGGCAAACCGATTCTGGGTCAGATAAACTCATTCGGTCTCACCAATATCGTAATCATTGTAATACGTTATTTCGGAGGCATTAAATTAGGCACGTCCGGTCTCATCACAGCCTACCGCGAAGCCGCCCGCGAAGCCATATCGGCAACAACTGTCATAGAGTGCCACGAGCAGGAGACGCTGACTTTCTCCTACCCCTATCTCTCTATGGAACCGGTGATGCGTCTTGTCAAATCGGGAGAAACAAAAGTACTCTCCCAGGAATTCAACAACACCTGCAGAATGACAATACAGCTACGTGCCGACTACGCGCCGGAACTCAGGCGCCGACTCACCGACATTCCCGGACTTTCCGTGCTGTGACATTCCCCGTACCGCCGCATAAGCCCACAGAAACAGCGTTACAGAACTATGTGATCAGAATCAGTACCGGCGCTCGCCGAAGATATCGGTACCTATACGTACCATCGTGCTTCCGCACTCGACAGCAAGATCCCGGTCTCCCGACATACCCATGCTCACAGTATCAAAGCCGGTAATATCCGGAGCAATGACATGTATACGGTCAAACAGTGCCCGTATTGTCCTGAAATCAGATCTCACCCGCTCTGTATCGTCCGTATTTGTAGCCATTCCCATTATGCCACACAGATGTGTCGCCTCAAGGTGTTCAAACTGTCGCTGTTCAAAATATCCGATCAGCTCGTCGGGGCTGAATCCCGTCTTCGTCTCCTCGGCGGCCACATGTACCTGGAGGAGGACACAGGTGACTACTCCGGCACGCAACGATTCGGCATCGATAAGATCGAGCAACCGACGGGAATCAACGCTCTCGATCAACGCCGTACGGCCTATGACGGAGCGAACCTTATTGGTCTGGAGATGACCGATGAAATGCCAGCAGATATCATCCGGCAAAACATTTATCTTAGACAGCAGTTCCTGAACACGGCTTTCTCCGAATATGCGCTGACCGGCTTCATAAGCCTGACGTATGGAATCGGCCGGATGGAATTTTGACACAGCCACAAGGTCTACTCCCCCCGGCAGTGCCAGCCTGATGTCCTGTATGCGGGCAGCTATCGACATCAGTCTTCCTTGACTTTCATCCTGTATACATCCATGATAGGAGTCTCTGCGACAGATACGATCTCATAGTCGGCCATAGTATCCTTCATACCCTCCTTAAAAGCATCCACAGCTCCCTGGAAGTCACTGGCCGCAACGAGAATGAGCGAAGTTGTCTTCTTCTCTGCCGCAGTCTTCTCGTCAATGGTTATGAAAGCGACTTTCACGAGATACCACCTGTCGGCGGCATCGTCCCAGAATATCTCGGCGATCTTTGTACGTTTGACAGCCGACACAGTGAAATCGCCAGAAATGAATGGCGTGATCTCCTCGATCATACGGGCCTCAGCCTCGGTAAACGACAGGGCATCGAGCAGATAAGGTTCGTTTACTTTCTTTACCGCGCCATTCTCCATTGTCTTGTCATAGCGCACTTTACACTCAAACCAGTTAGCCATATCTATTATGCGGGATTTTACAGGATTGTACTTTTTTTAATTTTGACAGAGGCAAAGGTAAGAAGTTTCTGACTTTTTTTCATACATTTGTGTTTAATTAACATGAATACGTTCTCAACATATATCTCAAAGCTTCCGTCAGTAATTTTAAGATTTTATCTTGACGGCTTCAGGTCAATGACAGTAGGCAGGAAACTATGGATCATCATACTGATCAAGCTTGCGGTAATATTTCTCGTACTCAGGCTGTTTCTGTTTCCCGACATACTGCAACGCGACTATGACAGCGACGAAGCGCGTGCCGATGCGGTACGCAACAGTCTTATAAACAGATAAATCAATATATTTCAATATTCATGCAAACAAACAGACAAGCACAATGAATGACTTGATGAGTGTAGTAGACTGGTCGAGGGCACAGTTTGCCCTGACGGCCATCGTGCATTGGCTTTTCGTGCCTTTGACTATCGGGCTGTCGCTTATCGTAGCGCTTATGGAAACCATATGGTATCGTACACGCGATGAAAAATGGCTCAGAATTACAAAACTATGGATGAAGTTCTTCGGTATCAACTTCGCCTGCGGTGTCGCCACAGGTATCATTCTGGAATTTGAGTTCGGAACCAACTGGTCCAATTACAGCTGGTTTGTCGGAGACATCTTCGGTGCCCCGCTGGCTATCGAGGGTATCTTCGCATTCTTTCTGGAGTCTACGTTCATCGCCGTAATGTTCTTCGGATGGAAAAAAGTAAGCCGCGGGTTCCACCTTGCCTCTACATGGCTCACAGCCCTGGGGGTCGTACTCTCGGCTCTGTGGATCCTCGTTGCCAATGCATGGATGCAGTATCCGGCCGGAATGAAATTTGATCCGGCCCAGATGCGCAATGTGATGGACAGCTTCAGCGATGTCGCCCTGTCGTCAATGGCTATCAACAAGTTCTTTCATACAGTTCTGAGCGGATGGGTTCTCGGTGCGGTTTTCGTAATAGGCGTAAGCTGCTACCTGCTGCTCAAAAAGAAGAACCGTGAGGTAGCGGTCTGCTCTGTCAGAGTTGCCGGATGGGTAGGACTGGCAGGTATACTGCTCACGATGTGGACCGGCGACGGCTCAGCCGTCGAGGTGTCACGCGTACAACCCATGAAACTGGCCGCCATGGAGGGTCTGTACCGCGGAGAGTGCGGACAAGGCTTAGTAGGATTCGGTATTCTTAATCCCGATAAGAAACCGGGCGATGACCGGAACGCAATGATATGGGACATAGAGATACCCTATGGACTTTCCATACTGGCAAAACATGATCCGGAGGCATTTGTTCCCGGTATCGACGACCTGATTGACGGAGTGGAACTGACAGCCGGCGGAGACACGATCCACACAGTCTCATATGCCGAACGCATCGAGGCAGGCAGACGCGCCCAGGCCGCCCTCGCCGACTATGAGACGGCACGCAAGGCCGGTGACAAAGCCGCAATGGAAGACGCATCACGCCGTATCGATGCCGACTACCGGTACTTCGGTTACGGATATCTCGACTCTCCACAGGAAGCGGTTCCTCCGGTCGCACTTACATTTTACGCATTCCGTATCATGGTCATTGCCGGCGGATATCTGCTGCTGTTCATGGTACTGGCCCTTTTTATCGTATATAAGAAACAGAACTGGCTTGAAAAGAAGTTCATATTGCTTGGCGGCCTGGCCACTATTGCGGTAGTGTGGATATGCAGCGAGGCGGGATGGATTGTAGCCGAGGTCGGACGGCAACCCTGGGTCATACAGGATCTGATGCCGGCCCGGGCCGCAGTCTCGGCCATCAACAGCGGCTCGGTACAATTCACATTCTGGATATTCGTGGCGGTATTCACAATGCTTCTTGCCGCCGAGATCAGCATTATGGTCCATGAGATAAAAAAAGAATCCGGAAACAATATTTTAAATAAATAGATATGGAAACATTACAGATATACTGGTGGGCACTGATAGCACTTCTCGGAGCCCTGTTGGTATTCCTGCTGTTCGTACAGGGTGGACAGACAATGCTGTTCCAGGCCCGTGACACAATGACCCGTGACCTTATGATAACCACACTGGGACGTAAGTGGGAACTGACATTCACGACACTGGTGGTATTCGGAGGAGCTTTCTTCGCATCTTTCCCGCTCTACTACTCCACCTGCTTCGGAGGAGCCTACTGGCTGTGGATGCTCATCCTGCTGAGCTTCGTACTACAGGCCTTCAGTTATGAATTCCGTCGCAAAAAGGGCAATATAATGGGACAGCGCGTATATGACGGATTCCTGTTCTTCAACGGTGCCATCGGATGCATAATGCTCGGTGTAGCTGTAGGCATGCTCTTCTTCGGAGCCGATTTCTCCATCGACATGAGCAATCTCACCCGCGGCAACTCACCGGTAATATCGGTATGGGCCGACACACACGGACTCGAAGCTATGATATCCTGGCGCAACCTGCTGCTTGGCTTCATGGTACTCATGCTGGCCAGAACGCTCGGGGCCCTATACTTCATGAACTCCATTGATGACGGAAATGCATTCCAGACGCGCATGCGACGAAGCGTCATTGTCAACGGCTCCGTTTTCGTTGTCCTGTTTCTCACTTTTGTCACCGTACTGCTTACCGCCACAGGCTACGGCATCACTCAGGATGGTTCCGTCGTAGCCGTGTCCAGCAAATTTGCTGAAAATCTTATGGAATTATGGTGGCTTGGCGCTCTGACAGGACTCGGAGTTGTAATGGTTCTGTGGGGTCTTGTAAAGACAGCTCTGAAGCCCGGATACCGTCGTGGAATATGGTGGTCAGGTATCGGAACCGTTCTGACGGTCTTCGCCATGTTATGCTCGGCCGGATATAACAGCACTGCATATCTGGCATCGGTTACCGATCCGGCCAGTTCGTTAACAATAGCCAACAGTTCATCAAGCGAGTTCACTCTTACCATAATGACATGGGTATCGGCGTTCATACCTGTAGTAGTACTCTATATAGGCTACGTATGGTATAAGATGAATGCCCATCCTGTAACACCTGACGAAGTGATGTCTGACAGCGGTCATTGATTACCACATCCACTCATCGAACAGATACAGCGGCCCGCCCGGACTCAATTCCGATGCGGGCCGCGCCGGATATCTGTGTCCGGGACATGTCTATAAATATGTTCTTCAGGTTCGGACATAATCTAAGAGTATTTCTGAACTTAACAGAAGGAGCCTGTCCGGCCTGTTCCGATCTCCGAATCTGTCATTATGGAACCCCATAACTCCGTCATCGGAGACAGGAGCAGTCTCGGACATGCTCTCTGAATCTTTCGTCCCGTTAAATTCAAACATACTCTAAAGATCGGTGACGTTGGCGAGCTCGTCCATCGTTATGCTTCCAATGAGTACTACGACGGTGATGTCGGGGGCATCTTCAACAAGTACTACGAACTCGTTTTTATTATCGGAATGTCGGCGCATATACATCTGTATCGATTCGTCGCCATCTTTCATCTTCATCGTACGCTCGAAACGCGGCTGGCTATCAAGATATCTCTTTACAATATTCCTGACTGCGGCCGATGTCACCTCCTCATCGGCATTTATGATCTGAACCTTGTCGAGACGGCTTGACAGAGCGTCAAGATCGATGGGATTGGATCCTTTATCGGGGAACGATACCAGTTTGAGCATAGACTGGTTTATTGATACAGTATTCACATCCCTGATGTCCTCACACTCTTCGACAAGGTCGCGGGCTGACAGGGACATTACGGATAAAAGACTGATAGCAATTGATGCGAAAATAGTTCTCATGACAGTATATGTTATTTCAAACAATCTATTCCTGATTATCGGCAGACAGGGACTCTATGGTGCGTGTGGCTGTGTTCTGGCCCGCGCTGATGGTGCGTGACATCAGTTGCAAAGCCATGGCTGTATGTGATGCGACCTCTTCGGGAGTCATTCCGCAGAGTACATCTTCGTCGGCAGGAGATGAAGCCGACGGGATAGCGATCGAAAGCACGATAGCGATGCCGGCTGCGATCGCACTGATGCGCAACATAAACCGTCGTATCCCGAAACTGTCTGAACGCCGTTGGCTATCAAGCCGGCCGATTGTATTGAAGAGACGTTTATCAAGGCCGTCCGGAATAGCTATGTCATCGAACGCGCGAAACATATCGCGGTAACCGGCATAGGCCGGATCAATACTGTCTCCTGTAAAGTATTCGCGCAGGGCACGCTCCTCGTCGAGAGTCGATGTTCCGTCGAGATAGCGTGAGATCAGTATATCTATTCTGTCGTTCTGTTTCATTTAGTCTTTTGATTCTTAGTCGGTAAAATGTCTTCTGATGGCGACACGGGCTCTGGACAGCAATGTGCGTACGTTGGCATAGCTGTAACCCGTGTCACGGGCTATCTCATCCATCTCAAAACCGTCGACATCGCGCATCAGTATCACGCGTCGCTGTGCCTCGGGCAGGTCGTCGATTATCTCCATTACCCGTTTTACACGGTCCCGTATATCGAGTTCTCCGGATAGATCGTGTCCCGAACTGCTGTCGGCTATACCGTCAAGCGTGGTCACGGGATGCCGCCGTCTGACGATATCCACAGCAGCATTACGTGCGGCTGCGGCAGTGTAGGCTTCAATGTTTGTCGCGCCCTCAAGCCCGGACTGCTGCCGCCACAGGTTGATGACTGCATCCTGCACTGCATCCTGAGCATCGGCAGTGTCGGCAGTCAGTCGTATCGCCACAAGATACATGCGTCGATAATGAGGCATCACGAGATTTTTAAACTGTTCGGCGTCCAACTTCTTATAACCGTGAAATGGAAATCATAAATGATATACTATTATAATGCAGACGCAACGTAGTGCCGGTTTGTTACACTGAAGATCGTTTTTTTATTACGATTGGGAATTTCGGTGAATATGTTTGAGGTTATGGCTGTATGCTGCTTATGATTCCGGCAGCCGCGGTATGTGCGGCATGGTCTGTACCGAGACGTCGGCGCATCAGACGGTATCCTTCAAGCATCTTTTCACGACCTTCGGCCCCGGGTTTGATCCTGCATAGTTCGGCGTCCACACTTTCTACGGTACACAGGTGCATGAGCATTTCGGGTACTACAGCTGTGTCGGCGATCAGATTCGGGAGCGAGACGAAAGGAATCTTAAGCAGACGCTTATACATGTTGTACACAAGTTTGCTGCCACCGTGCCTGAAGCATACTACCTGCGGGGTGCCGAGGAGAGCGCATTCCAGAGTCGCTGTACCGCTTGTAACAAGAGCCACATCGGCGACTCCCATCAGCTCGAATGTCGCATCGCGCACTACAGGCAGATCGGTGAGCAAACCGTATAGCGAGAAATCGATGGACGGAGCTCCTGCAATGACTGCCTGAAATTCGGGATGGCGTGCTGCCACGCCGGCCATGACTGCCATATTGTTTCTGATCTCCGAGACGCGACTCCCAGGAACGAGTGCCAGTATGGGGCGCCCGGAGTCGAGACCATGGGCTTGTGCGAACTGTTCACGTGTAGGCAACGAGGGAATACGGGCGTCGACTTCCTCGGCCGACGGATTGCCCACATAGGTCACGTCATAGCCGTGACGCTGTTTGTAGAAGTCAACCTCGAAGGGGAGTATCGAGTACATATGTCTGACGTACCGCCTGATCTGTTTCACCCGGCCCTCTTTCCAGGCCCATACTTTCGGTGATATGTAGTAGAAGACAGGAATGCCGAGAGAATATGCATGGCGTGCCAGCCGCAGATTGAACGACGGGTAGTCGACAAGAATCACTGCATCGGGATGCTCGCTTGTAATGGCGTGTTTCGCTGTCCTGAGGTTACCGGTGACAGCACCGATGTGTTTAATCACATCGATAAAACCCATGAACGCCATATCGCGATAGTGAATAAGTGGTTGCCGGCCTGAGGCTGTCTCCATCAGATCGCCGCCAAGAAATGTGAAAGATGCTTTTTTATCAAGGTTCTTCAGTTCTCTGATGAGCTCGGAAGCGTGTAGATCTCCGGAGGCTTCGCCGGCTGAAATAAAATAGTTCATAATGTCATTTTATGTGCGATGTCCGGTTCAATTACGTGTCATGCATTTTACCAGTTGTATGCCGTCAATCAGCGCGTAATTGTTCATCAGGTTGAAATTCTCGTTTTCAGGCTCCAGAGTAAGGGTTATCATGTGGGATCCTTTATCGAGCCGTGCCTTTACAGGGGTGGATAATCCCCATTCGCTCCAATTGGCTTTGCCGCGGTGGGGCATTGTTACAGAAGCCTGACGAGTACCGTCAATATGTATGGTGCGGATGGCGGCGCTGTTGCCGGTTGATACCGGACCGTTGCCGTTAGCATAGCGCAGCCGTATGATGTATTCGCCACTTTCAGGTACGGTTACCGGAACGTCGAGTGATCCTGTCGAGTGATCGGTCTCGACAAATCCGCGGCCGGTGTAACCGGAGACTCCGTCCTCAGGTCTGAATATGATCTCACCGGATGTCATTGAAGTGGATTCGCCGGGAATATCAAAATACCACACAGGGCGGTTGGAGCGTGGCTGTGAGGCAAATGAGCGTGTCACCCCATCCTTTGCTATGGTGACTATCTGGTATTCACCCGGAACAGAAGCGTCGAAGGTGGTGGACCGTGTACGGGCCACTTCATTACCGTCGCGGATGACTATGTAGCCGCTACTGTACTCGACGGGATTCCACCGGAGAAGGTTACCCTCGATCCATGCCTCGGGGGTCAGAGGGGCTTTGACGTTTGCCGAGCGGTTGAGCGTGAGCTCATGGCCGAAACTGTCATCCATGACTATGTCAACTTTAAGGCAACCTGTTGTTCCTGCCTTAATAATAAAAGGAGATTGCTTTTTGCCGTTGACCCTGAACTCTCTGATATTGTCGCCATAACCGCTTATACTGATATCGAGTGTCATGCCTCTGTATCTTAAACCGGTAAGACTACGTTTAGCTGAGAGAGCCCGTGGTATGAAGGGGTGAAATACGATACCGTCGTTCTGCATCTCGATACCGAACAGTACCTTGTGGGTCAGCGCTATGTTTCCGGCGAGGCACCACAGCATGTTGCTTGAGTTCAGCTCTGTTGCGATGTCTCCGTTGTCAAGTACAAAATTCTCCTTATTGGTGCAGAAGAGTGCGGCCGGCCTTACGACTGATCCTATTGCCTCCAGGACGCCCTGCTCGTTGCCTGCCTTGGCGTTGGCCATGGCCCAGAAAGAGGCCACCCATGGCCACAGAGCATTATTGTGGTACGGAGGAATGTCGGCAATCTGCGGAAAGAATATACCGACTCCGAATGGCGTAGTGGGGTTGCTCTCTGTTATTGTACGTGAGCGGTCTTCCGGAGCTATTCCCCACAGGATGGCGAGCGACTCTCCGAGAGTCTCAGCTCTCGGATTCATTATAAGATTGTCACCGCCATACAGATACATTCCGTAGTATCCTTTGTCTTCAAGCCACAGATGCTCGTTTATAGCCCGCGCTATCGACTCAGAACGTACCTTATAGAGGGTCGCATCGGCTTTGTGTCCTAAAAGAGAAGATATCTCTGACAGAACGGCGAGCGCACGGGAATGTACGGCTGAAGTGCTCAGTGTCAGAGTGCCTGCTATATCGGCTGTCTGCATCCAGCGCGGGTGACTCTGCTGTCTCCAGTCGATGAACGAAGTCTCGCCTTTCATCAGACCGGTCTCCGGATCGTAAGCTACGAGAAAGTCATCGTCAAGAGACCGTTTGATCACGGGGTAGATGTACCGTAGCCAGTCACAGTCGCCGGTCGCTTTATAGATCTCATAGGCGGCAACGGCCCAGATGGCACGGTCGGTCGAGATGGGCCATGCGCCGCCGCTGCCGGTGTCCTGGATTATACGGCCTGCCGGATCAACCTTTTTCATCAGTGATATCCTGGATGCTTCAGGTTGCAGATAGGCCATGGAGAGAATTATGGAGTAACTCACGTCGCGGGTCCAGACTCCACCCCAGGCAGCTCCTGTGCGTAAAGTGGTATCCGGCTCCACGGCGTTGACCATCTCGTCGAGAGCCATGTTATAGATTGCCGTATGCATGGTATTGGGAGTGGACAGGCGCGGATAGGACGAAATGTCATTCCTGAGGTTCCACTCCGGGCTGATACCCATATAATACCGGGGCTGGGCATGATAGGTCGAACTGATCTTTGTCGGAGAGAGTGCCACAGCCCGGTATTCCCCCTGTGTCACAGTATCGGCTTCCCATCGGTAAGCGCCGGTCTCGACTATGGTCTGTGCGCCTGCAAGTACCGGGCACATCAACATTGCTAAAGAAATGCGATAAATCAGTTTCATATGGTAAATCTTGAAAGTTACAATTTTATTTTATAATTTTGAACTTTCAAAGATACTCTATTCCTTACACATTAAAAAATCTAAGTGCAAAAATATGTTTGAACGTCTATTGACACTTGCCGCAACCGTAGGTCTTTCTGGTCTGCCGGTACTTGCGTGCACCAGCCTTATAGCCGGGAAAGGTGCAACTGCCGACGGTTCGGTTATGATCACTTATGCCGCCGACAGCCACAATCTCTACGGAGAACTATACCTACAGCCGGCCGCCGATCATCCCGAAGGTGCCATGCGTCAGGTGATCGACTGGGACACCCAGCGTCGTCTCGGCGAGATCCCGGAGATCTCACACACTTATGCCACAATAGGTAATATGAATGAGCACGGGCTGGCCATTGCCGAGAGCACATGGGGCGGACGCGCCGAACTTGCCGGATCGGGTCTTATCGACTATGGTTCTCTCATCTATATAACACTACAGCGTGCCCGTACAGCCCGCGAGGCGATTATGGTCATGACCGATCTTGTCGACCGTTACGGCTACTCGTCGAGCGGCGAGTCGTTCTCGATAGCCGATCCCGACGAGGCCTGGATTATGGAACTGATAGGCAAAGGTAAGGATAATCCGGGAGCCGTATGGGTGGCCCGCCGTGTGCCGGATGACTGTATCTCAGGCCATGCCAATCACTCGCGTATACATACCTTCCCGCTCAATGACAAGCGCGAGTGTCTGTATTCACCTGATGTCATTGATTTTGCACGTAGCAAAGGCTATTTCAACGGCAAGGACAGGGACTTCAGTTTCTCAAGAGCATATGCCGAGTATGACTTCGGTGCTCTGCGAGGCTGTGATGCCCGCGTGTGGAGCTACTACAATGCCCATGCCGACGGAATGGAACAATATCTCAGATGGATCAACGAGGCTTCGGGCGAGCCGATGCCTCTGTGGGTGAAACCTAACCATAAACTGTCGGCAGACGATCTTAAGGCTATGATGCGGGACCACTTTGAGGGAACCCCTTTCGATATGACCAAGGATGTGGGAGCCGGTCCGTATGCTGTGCCTTACCGATGGCGTCCCATGACTTACACCGTTGACGGCAAAGAGTATACACATGAGCGTGCCATCGCCACCCAGCAGACAGGGTTCTCGTTTGTGGCCTGTCTGCGCGGAGATGTTCCCGACTACCTCAGGGGATTACTATGGTTCGGTACCGACGATGCCAATACCTGTGTCTACCTTCCGATATTCTGCTCTGTAAGGCAGGTTCCGGAGGCATTAGGGCATGGTGATACCAATACGCTTGACTGGAATGCAAACTTCTGGGTAAACAATTATGTGGCTAACCAGGCCTATAACCGTTATTCCCAGATGATTCCCGACATACGCCGCGTGCAGCGTGAGCTTGAAGACTCCATCAGGGCTGACGTCGCAGCAGTTGAGGAGCAGCTCAGGACCTTTGACCGTGAGGATGCTCTGTATGTCGTACAGGTTCTCGCCGACCACTGGAGCAAGACTGCGACCCGCCGTTACAAGGAGCTCGGTGATTACCTGTTTGTCAAGTTCATGGACGGAAACATCAAGAAACAGGATGAAGACGGATCGTTCCTGCGCACTGAAGAGGGGATACCTGCGTATCCGCAATTTGGCGGATACGATGATCCCCGTTATTTTGAGAATATAGTAAAAGATGCAGGTGAACGCCTGCGTGTCAGGGATATAAAATGAGAAATGAAGAACAGCTCGCCGGTGTCACTCTCTTGGGTAACACCGGTGTGAAGTATCCTGCCGAGTATGCGCCCGAAGTGCTGGAAACTTTTATAAACAAACACCCCGGGCGGGAGTATCTCGTGACATTTACCTGTCCTGAGTTCACGTCGTTGTGTCCTAAGACCGGTCAGCCGGATTTCGCCAGGATCATCATCAATTATATACCGCGTGAACGTATGGTCGAGAGCAAGAGCCTCAAACTCTATCTCTTTTCTTTCCGCAATCACGGTGACTTTCACGAGGACTGTATCAATATCATTCTCAATGATCTTGTGAAACTGATGGATCCGCATTACATCGAAGTGAAGGGTCTGTTTACTCCGCGTGGAGGCATATCCATATATCCGTTTGCTAATTATGGCGACGAAGAGCACCAGTGGCTTGTGAAAGATCGCCTGAAAGCATCATTCCTTGAGACTTTTTAATGTCATACCCGTAGTGGTGCTGATGGTGTCAGTGACAGCCATCGATGCGGATTCATGTACATCGGCTATCGTCGGACGTATGCGTTCGGCCACCGGATCGGCGTTGCTGTGGAAACACCGTGACACTGGCTCTCCATATAATTATATAGCCAGGCATGCCGCAACCGACTCTACGATGGAGTACATTGCGCTTCATAATTGCAGTGATTCCCTGGGACTCGAGGCATGGATAGGCATGAACAGAGCCGGACTGGCTGTGATGAATACGGCTTCATATAATCTTATGCCGGATACCGCTATGATAAAGGATCGCGAAGGTCTGGTGATGACTATGGCATTGAAGTATTGCAGTACGGTCGATGATTTTGCCATGTTACTGGACTCGTTACCCCGCCCTATGGGTGTACAGGCTAATTTCGGTGTTATTGATGCTACGGGATGTGGCGCTTATTTTGAGACATCGGATTCGGGGTATCACCGCTATTATGTAGGAGACAGTGAGGCTGTTGTATGCACAAATTACTCACGTTCCGGCGGCATGACCGGACGTCTCGGTATAGCCCGTGAGAGGACGGCCGACAGGCTGCTCGGATCAAAACCCCGCATTTCCCGGGAAGTGTTGCTTGATACTCTGTCGAGACGATTCTTCCATCCCGTATCGGGGGCTGACCTGCTGGATATGGGTGTGCGTGAGATTGAAGATAACGGAGACTATATCCCGCGTTATACATCGACAGCTTCAATTGTAATAGAGGCAATACCATCGGAGTCAGGAGACGGGTCCGGTTACGTGATGTGGACACTGCTGGGTTATCCGCCGTGTGCCGATGAGTATAAAGTGACATTCGGAGATATTCCCGCGGAAGTCAGACGTGGAGCCGGAGGTCCCGCTCCGGCCGAATGTATGTCAGGGGAATGTAAAGCCGGAGTTTATGACGGCCGTCGCCATGGCAGGTTCCGAGTAGCGAAAATATCACATATCAGATAGTTGTATAAATATTTTTACATTACGATATTTAGAGGGTGTTTAATATGAATGCTTCCATTACAACCGTAGGGTTGCTTGTAGTGAGCAATATCTTTATGACGCTGGCCTGGTATGGCCATCTCTCGCTTAACAACCGGGGAATATCTGCCTCATGGCCGTTGTACGTTATAATTCTGATGTCGTGGGGTATAGCATTACTGGAATATTGCTTTCAGGTGCCGGCCAACCGTATAGGCTATGAGGGAAACGGCGGTCCGTTCTCGCTTATCCAGCTTAAGGTGATGCAGGAGGTCATCACTCTGGTAGTATTTGTTATTTTCAGTCTTATCGCATTCGAAGGATTTCAGCTGCGCTGGAATCATATTCTTGCTTTTGTGCTGCTTGTCGCCGCTGTCTATCTAGTTTTTATGAAATAAGCAGAAATATGCTATGATTTCACATCCGTGTATTTCGAGCTATGCTGTTGTATGCGGCAAAGGCAGTGGCAAGACTGGCGGCTGCCGCAAAAATGCCCGCGACGGTGGCCGTAACACTGTCGGATGGCACGGTATGTGTGACATATGAAATTGCTGTGCTGATTATTCCGCAGACAGAAGGGTAAAAATATGTGAATATAATACCTGTGACAAATCCCGCTGTGGCGGATAAGATCATAGACCTGCGGTCGCGACGTTTTGTGTTATCGCAGTACTTTTTCACGCGGTCGACAGCATTAATATCGCGTATCATACGCTCCATGAACCGATCGCTGTCGCTGAGATCGGGATCGAACTGTCCGAATATTTTTTTTAAATCGTTGTCGTCCATATCCGCTGTTATTAATGTGATTCAAGTATACTTCTGAGATGAAGACGCCCGCGTGACAGCTGTTGCTTAACAGCGGCCTCGCTGGAAACCGTCATTATTGCTATCTCCCTGATGTCATATCCTTCAAGATAATACAACAGGATTGCCGCACGCTCTTTGGGTGATATCAATGCAAGAGCTCTATACAGGGCTTCGTATCGGAATGATGAGTCGGCCTGAGTGTCAGCACACATGTCCATGGCCCGGCTGATATCAATGGGATCCGGGCCAGCCGATCTTACTGAACTTATGAACGTATTGTATGCGATGGTCATTATCCAGGACCGGAACCGCGTCACATCACGGCATGTCCCGGATGCGAGATATGCCTTGATGAATGCGTCCTGAGCAATATCGTCGGCGCGTGACGAATCACCACAACACAGTCCGACCAGAAAACAGCGGACTGCTTTCTGTGTCGACTGAATGTGATATATGAACTGCTCGCGGGTCATTTCTTCTCGTCGGTGATATTCTTACGGGAAACCCGGTAGGTGATAAGATAGCCCAGCCCGATGGCCGTACTCAGTGCGGCGGCGATGAATATACATACTTTCATGCACGGGTTGATCCCGTAGTCTATGATCGGTGTGATAATGAATATCGCGAGACCTGAGAATGTAAAGATAGCACCGCGTAACAGACGTAAATAGAGTATATCGCGAGGCGTACGTGCAGGTCTGACCGGCCTGGCAAGCATGCGGATCAATGTATCCGTGTCAATACCATCATTACTGTGTTTGATAGCCTCTATAAAAACCTCTGTGTCTTTGTTTGTCTTGTTTATTTTAGCACGTGATGTGAGCCATACGACAAGGGCCGGCAGAACTACACATATTGCTATCGGAACTAATGTTTCTGTCATGAGAAAAAATTTTACAGATTTATAGAGTACACCTACAAAAAGAAAACAAGAACCAAACAAGTGAAA
This sequence comes from uncultured Muribaculaceae bacterium, assembly GCA_910584665.1. Classification (GTDB taxonomy): domain Bacteria; phylum Bacteroidota; class Bacteroidia; order Bacteroidales; family Muribaculaceae; genus JAAVFS01. Next base: position 24,756 of record CAJUBL010000041.1, read on the forward strand.
ATAAACACACTGTTTTATAGGTATTTAAGAGCATACATTTCTTTTCAGTTGCTTTCATTGTTTTCAGTTGATTGGTTCTTATTCGGTACATTTTTGTTTCTTGTTTGTTCCTCAGTTCGGATTATTATTCCTACCTTTGCAACAGAAATAACGAATAAAGGAATTGAATATGCCACGAGTAAAGAAGCCGACGAAAGTCAAAGAACCAATCCGTCTTCGGATGAAACCGTTGAGCGACGGAAGCAAGAGTTTGTATCTGGATATTTACCGCGATGGAAAGCGGACATACGAGTATCTCAAAATGTACATCATCCCGGAAACGGACAATAATGCCCGGAAACGGAATCAAGCCACGATGGATGCGGCCAATGCAATCAAATCGAAGCGCATCATTGAATTGACTAATGGGGAAGCCGGTATCGAGAACAGGGAAAAAGTATTCTTGCTCGATTGGATGAATACGTATAAGGAGAATCAGGCAAAGCGAGGTAAAAAGGACGGAAACCAAATTGCAGTTACCATTCGCATCCTGAAAGATTATGCAGGAGAACGGATGACGATGGATCGAATCGACAAGGCATTCTGCCAGGACTACCTCGATTATCTGATGACGGAATACCGACCCAAAGGAAAACGTGTGTCGAACTTTACGCTCCACACCTACTATCGTATCCTGAACGGAGCTTTGAATGCTGCCGTTCGTGCGGAGATTATCAAGGTCAATCCGTTTACCAAAATCAATAATTCGGATAAGATTCGCCTGCCGGAGAGCAAACGGTCGTATATGACCATCGAAGAAGTCCGGGCGTTGATTGCCACTCCGATGAATAATGAGGCGGTGAAGTCCGCTTATTTGTTCTCCTGCTTCTGTGGATTGCGTGTGAGTGATATTGTGGGATTGAAGTGGAAAGACGTCTTCGTCGATAGAGGGCAATACCGCTTGGCTGTATCCATGCAAAAGACCAAAGAACCGATCTACCTGCCTCTTTCTCCCGAAGCGTTGAAGTGGATGCCGGAACGAGGCGAAAAGACGGCAGACGACCATGTATTCGATTTGCCGAGTCCGTCGATGATGAATATACTCATCAAGCCTTGGGCGAAAGCTGCGGGAATCGACAAGCGATTTACCTTTCACACGGCCAGGCACACTTTTGCGACGATGATGCTGACACTTGGTGCGGATCTATATACCACCTCGAAGTTGCTCGGTCATGCCGATGTGAAAATGACGCAGGTGTACGCCAAAATCATCAATCAGAAAAAGGATGACGCCGTCAATTTGGTAAACGGATTGTTCGATTAGTCCGATGAAATCGTAGCATTGTTAAGTGGTAAAAATGGGACTGTTTTCCATATCTGCATATAGGCGATTACAAACAGATTTAGGTTTACTTTAATTCGGGTACGTATAGGAAAAAAACAAAGTAAACTTGTAGTGGGAAGCATTTATTGCAAAAATGCAAACAGGAAGAATTTGCCCAACTCATAAATATCCACTGCAACGGTTTAGGATAATAAGTTATATAATTATTCTTAAAGCGTTTGCTTGACTAATTTATTTAGACTAACTTTGCATATACTAAATTTCATTTGAAGATGGAGCAACTGACCAAGCGTGAAGAAGAAGTGATGAACAAGTTTTGGGAGAAGGGCGAAGCTACCGTTAAGGAGATTATCGCCACTTATCCCGAACCCCATCCAAGTCGAACCGCCATATCTACATTTGTGAAGTTTCTTGTCGAGAAGGGCTTTTTAGGTCACAAGCCGGCAGGAAACAATGGATTTATATATTATCCTCTTATTGAAAGAGAGGAATATTGTGGCAACAATCTAAAGAATGTTGTACAGCGATATTTCAATAATTCCATTCGTGGAGTGATAAGCACTCTTGTTAGGGACAGGAAAATGTCAGATGATGAAGTCCGGGATCTGATAAATCAGGTGATAGAAAGCAACCGCCAAGAATAAGACTGATAACAATATGGGTAACGAACTGATAGAATTATGCAGTAAGATAAAATCAGAAATCTCCAATGAAAGCACATTCCATTTGGGGATTGGAAATCTGTTGCTATTGCGTAAACGGCTATTAGACACCATATTGCAATTTAAAGTGGAATTATGTCGTGATGATTTTAATGCTATGCCATTCATTGGAGAGGATGGCTTTCATAGCAAGACAATCGCCTATTCCATTTGGCACATATTCCGTATTGAGGATATTGTAAGCCATACACTGATTAACGGAGATGACCAGATATTTTTCTTCGGAAATTTCCAAGAGCGTATAGGCTCTCCAATCATAACAACAGGTAATGAACTTATTGGACATCAGATTGCAGATTTTTCCGCATCCTTAGATTTGGATGAACTATATAAGTATGCCTTATCGGTTAAGGTAATTACGGATTGGATTATCGAGAATATGACTTTTGCAGATCTTAAACGTAGGATTACAACTGCGGATAGATTGCGCCTTGAGTCCTTATGTGTGGTAAGCCAATCCGATAATGCGAGATGGCTGATAGATTATTGGTGTGGCGAAGATTTGGGAGGACTGATTCTTATGCCGTTTTCCGAGCATTGGTTGGCTCACATCCATGCCTGTATGCTAATTAGAGATAAATTATATTCAAAATGAAAAGATTGCTGTTAATACTATCATATTTATCTATTATGTTGCCTGCTTTCGCAAATGGAAGCAAGTCCATAGAGGATGCTTTGCAAAAATATATCAGCGGTAAAGATGCCCGGATAGGTGTCTCAGTCATTATCAATGGCAAAGACACCGTATCTGTCAACGGCAAATGGGATTTTCCGATGATGAGTGTAGTCAAATTTCCATTGGCTTTGACGGTTGCCCATTGGGTAGATACTAACGGTATGTCCTTGAACGATACTGTAAAATTCAGCGAGAACGCCTTGAACGAGGATACATATAGCCCGATGCTCAAAAAGTATGGTAAGAGTCGAAATACCATGACTGTAAGAGAACTGCTTGAATGGTCTTTGGTTGAGAGTGACAACAATGCGGCAGACATCTTAACCGTACCACACCTTTGGCAATGGCGCAGCTATTTGATAGGTTTTACCGCGAATTGAGAAACACATCACCATATCACGAAATATCCGCTATGCTTGAACAGTGTCGCACGGGCCTTGATCGGCTTGCTGTACCCCTTTTGCCTACCAATGCCACGATAGGACATAAGACAGGTACGGGATTTCCGACACCCGGAGGGCGCATATCCGCGATAAATGATTGCGGATATGTATGTTTACTCGACGGAACAAGTTATTCGATTGCCGTATTTGTCGCTGACTCCGGTTATGATATGACAGCGACATCAGACATAATTGCCGAGATTTCCAAGATTGTTTGGAAAAGTTTGACTGAACATAAAAAGAAATAAGAATATGGAACAAAAATTTTGTCAAAGCTGCGGTATGCCGCTGACTGATGAAGACAAGGGAACAAATGACGATGGCAGCCGTAATGATGATTACTGCAACTATTGTTATATGGATGGCCGGTTCACGCAGGACATGACAATGGAACAGATGGTCGAGCATTGCGCCCGGTTCACCGATGATATAAACAAGTGGTCCGGGGAAAATATGACCGTAGAACAGGCGAAAGAGATGATGCGGCAATTTTATCCAACCCTCAAACGCTGGAAAAATAGTCTATGAGATTTTGTTGTACAGTTTTATCCGTGTCAGACATAAACAAAGCCCGAAGTTTTTACGAAAACATATTCGGGTTGGAAGTCTGTCAGGATTATGGCCGGAACATCTTGTTCTCCTGCGGTCTGGCCTTACAGCAGGATTTCGATTGGCTCATTGGCGTACCTAAAGAACAAGTCCATGAAAAGCCAGACAATATTGAAATCGCTTTTGAAGAGCATGATTTTGACACCTTCCTGCAAAAACTAAATGACTATCCCACAATCAAGTTTTTAGGCAGTGTCATTGAACATGATTGGGGACAACGGGTGATTCGTTTCTATGACTTGGACGGACATCTCATAGAAGTCGGTGAAGAAATGAAGATGGTTGTCGAGAGATTCATCTCTAACGGAATGACTTTAGAAGAAGTTTCCAAAAGGATGGATGTATCAGTTGATGGTCTGCAAAAACTATTAAATAAAATCATCTAAATATGGATATACAACGCATAATCAGCTTGGTAAAAGAGACCAAGGGAATAATCACAAACAGGGAAATGGCAGCCCATGTGAAAGAAAAAGGAATTGCCGATTACGTTACGCAAGTTGACGTGGCTGTACAGGACTTTCTGAAAAAGGCACTATATATACTTGCACCGGACATACAGTTTCTCGGAGAGGAAACCGGCTTGCAGCAGATGGACACAGACAGCTATTGGATTCTTGACCCAGTAGACGGCACTACCAACTTGATGCACGACTACCGGCACAGCGTAGTCTCGTTGGCTCTTTGTCGCCAAAAGGAGATTGTCATGGGCATTGTCTATGACCCGTTTCATGATGAGCTTTTTTCTGCCATCAAAGGCGAGGGCAGTTTCTTGAACGGTAAGCCCATACACGTTTCCCCTGCCCATAAACTCTCGGAAACCATAATCGGCATCGGTACGGCAAAAAGAGAGCTGGCGAAAGAAAACTTTGCCCGATTTCTCAAAGTCTATGAAAACTCGCAAGATGTCAGACGGCTTGGTTCCGCAGCCTTGGAACTGGCATATACCGCATGTGGCAGACAGGGCGGGTATTTCGAGGTGTATTTGAATCCTTGGGATTATGCGGCAGGGATGCTTCTGGTACAAGAGGCCGGAGGCAAAGTGACTGACTGGATGGGAAATGCTCTTGACCCGGCTCAGGGAAGCCAAGTTATCGGAACAAACGGACAAGTTCATGAAGAATTATTAAAACTAA
>CAJUBL010000042.1 GCA_910584665.1 uncultured Muribaculaceae bacterium
CGACCCCGAGATTACAAATCACGTGCTCTGGCCAACTGAGCTAAAGAGGCATTATCAATTTTCTCTCACAATATGTTTCCGGAAGTTTCCGTCTCAATTGCGGTGCAAAGTTACGAACAATTTTTATATCTCCAAAATTTTCAGCACTTATTTTCCGACTTTTTTGCATCACATTTACCATCGCTCTAATTTTCAGCATCATCCATAACCCATTTACATTTCCGGTCAACAACGCACATGCCCAATGTCCGGATCCCGTCCTGACTATACATACCTCAGACAAGCAGCACCACGCCAGGTTCAGACATAGTTTTCCTAAATAAAATTCATACTGCCGATGTGAAAATATCGTGATTTTCACTTACCTTTGCCGATATTAAACCCCACATCATCATGAACAACCCACCCAACCGACGCATCAACGCCCTGAGAGGCCTCATGTCACAGCACGGAATCGCCGCAACAATAATACCGCAGACAGACCCGCACCAGAGCGAATACCTCGCATCACACTGGCAGGCCCGCCGATGGTTCTCCGGATTCACCGGATCTGCCGGGACTCTTGTGATCACCATGACCGACGCACTGCTATGGGTAGACTCCAGATACTTCCTGCAGGCTGCACGACAGATCGAAGGATCGGAAATCAGAATGATGAAGACAGCCATACCAGGATACCCCACCATCAACGAATACCTTGCATCGAACCTGCATCGGGGCGACACCGTCGGCATAGACGGATTCCTGTTCTCCGCCCGAGAATATGACAGCATGAAAAAATCCCTGAAATCAGCCGGAATAAAAATCAATCCGTCATTCGATCCCGTCCGACCGCTATGGACAGACCGTCCGGATCTGCCTTCATGCCACGTGATAATACACAGCACTGAATATGCCGGACAAAGTGCCGACAGCAAACTCGAGCAGTTACGCCACACCATGGCCGCGAACAACGCCGACGCGATGCTGCTGTCCGCTCTCGACGAGATAGCCTGGACTCTGAACATACGCTCCCGCGACGTCAGATGCAACCCCGTCGCAACCTCCTATCTTTATATCACCCAAAACGGAGGAGTACTATTCATAAACCCCGACAAAATCACACCCGAAACCGACGGATATCTCAGAAAGGCAAACATCGAGATACATCCATACGACTCCCTTATACAATATCTATCACAGTCAACCCAACCGGTGATTGCCGTCGATCCGGCCACAACGTCAGCCCGCGTACTCGACATCTTAGGCGAACGCGCCATGCCTATCACATCGCCGGTCCAGTTAGCAAAAGCCATCAAGAACTCCATCCAGATACAGGGAATACGACAAGCCATGATGCGTGACGGATTAGCTCTCGTCAGGAGTTTTATTGAAATCGAGCAACGCATTATGCAAAATGACACTGTGACAGAGATCACCGTTGCCGACATTCTTCACAAACACCGCTCCAGACAGGAGCTCTACTTCGATGACAGTTTCGACACCATCGCCGGATACGGTCCCCATGGCGCCATCGTACACTACTCGGCCACACCCGAAACCGACGCCCGCATATCTACCGACAACCTGCTGCTCGTAGACTCGGGCGGACAATATCTCGACGGAACCACCGACATTACACGGACCATGATATTCGGACTTCCTTCTGACCGTCAACGTCGCGACTTCACACTCGTACTCAAAGGAAACATCGATATGGCCATGGCCATATTCCCCGCCGGAACACGAGGCACACAGCTCGACGCACTGGCACATATGCCGCTATGGAAAAACGGACTCAACTACCTTCACGGAACCGGACATGGCGTAGGACACTTCCTGAATGTCCACGAAGGCCCACACGCAATACGCACAAACGACATCCCTACTCCGCTGCATGCCGGAATGCTCGTCACCGACGAACCCGGCCTGTATCTCGAAGGAGAGTATGGCATACGCTGCGAGAACACCCTGCTCGTCATTCCGGCTATGAAATCGGAAATGGGCGAATTCCTTGCCTTCGAGCCAGTCACTCTCTTCCCCTTCGACATTAAACTGATTGACACCTCACTCCTCGACGACAACGAGCTGAAATGGCTCAACAGCTACCACGAGCGCGTATACCAGACCCTCGCACCACACCTCAACGCAGACGAGAAAGCATGGCTGGAAAACGCAACAAGACCCTTAAGACACTAATCAAATAACCATACCCGACTAAGTAAAAAATGGCACTGATAATACCACTGCGAGGATTCACACCCAGAATAGGCCAGAACTGCTTTCTTGCCCCCAACGCCACCATCGTAGGCGACGTTTCGATCGGAGACGGATGCAGTATATGGTTCAACACCGTATTACGCGGCGACGTAAACACCATCACAATCGGAGACCGCGTAAACATTCAGGATGGCAGCATCCTGCACACCCTCTACCAGAAATCCACAATAGAGATCGGCAACGATGTCTCAATAGGGCACAACGTAACCATACACGGTGCAAAAATACACGACCTTGCACTCATAGGCATGGGAGCCGTCGTGATGGATGATGCAGTCGTAGGCGAAGGAGCCCTCGTCGCCGCAGGCTCGGTAGTGCTCGCACGAACCGTAATAGGACCGCACGAACTGTGGGGAGGCGCCCCAGCCAGATTCATCAAAATGGTCGAACCGGAGAAAGCCCGTGAGATGAACCAGAAGATAGCCCGCAACTACCTGATGTACTCCAAATGGTACGACGAGCCAGACGCTACCCCCACCGAGCTATAAGAAACCGTTTGAATCAGACAGCACAACAGCCCGGGCACCAGACACAGAATCGCAAAACAACAACCATAGACAGACTCCGGGTTTATCACTCAATATTCTTAACTACCCGCTACGGCAACGCCGACGAGCAAGCATACATACCTCATATCACTTCAACCGATTCACCGGGAGCCAGTTCTATTTCACACACCTCGTCATCATATTTTAACGTCGTACGGCCGCCGGAACCGGATGTTACCTTACAGGACGACACCTTGCCGTCGCGCCAGTCTATATCGACAATATATCCGCCTCGAGCCCTTAGCCCCCTGACACTTCCTGACGACCAGGCCTCGGGCAACGCCGGCAACAGTTCCATACAGTCAGGCGTCGATTGCAGCAACATCTCGGCGACACCGGCAGTTCCACCGAAGTTCCCGTCAATCTGAAACGGAGAATGGGCATCAAAGAGATTCGGATAAGTACCGCCGCCCCTTCGGGCATCATCCCCCCGGTACCCGTCCGGCGTAACAAATCTGAGCAATCGCCGATACATGCGATAAGCCGACTCTCCGTCCCCCAGTCTTGCATACAGGTTTATACGCCAGCCCGTACTCCAGCCAGTTGTATCATCACCCTTGATCTCGAGCGTACGACCTGCCGCCCTACAAAGATCCGGATCAGTATCAGCCGCAACATGATTACCCGGAAAAACCCCATATAAATGCGACTGATGACGATGTCCGGGATCATCATCAGCCCAGTCATGATACCATTCCTGAAGATTACCGTCCGATCCTATCTTATATGAATGCATGCGCTCCAGAATACCGTCGACCGACACAACCATATCAGGATCCTCTCCTAACCTTAAAGCAGCATCACGCGTATCAATGAGACACTGACGTATCATGGCCAGATCGGCAGTGCACCCATAAAGTGTAGCCCCACGGTAACCGTCATCGGCAATGTAGACATTCTCCGGCGAAGTACCGGGCGACGTCAACAGCTCGCCGTCCTTCTCTACAAGCCAGCCCATACAGAACTCAGCCGCACCCTTCATCACCGGATAATACTCCCTGAGGAAATTCTCATCCGACGTGAACAGATAGTGATCATATATGTGTGTCACAAGCCAGGCTCCACCCATCGACCAGTTGGCCCATACAGGATCACCATCTCCGCCACCAACCGGATTGGCCATAGCCCAGATGTCTGAATTATGCCCCGCACACCATCCGGGCATACCATAGTAGTTCCGTGCAACCTCACGCCCGTTATCACTTATATTCTTAATAAACCCTATAAGCGGCATCTCAAGTTCCGACAGATTGGTAATATTCGCCGGCCAGTAATTCTCCTCCAGATTTATATTTAATGTATAGTTACTGCTCCATGGCGGCAGCATCCTCTCATTCCACAGCCCCTGCAGATTAGCCGGCACACCGGGAGTACGTGACGACGAAGCAAGAAGATAACGACCATACTGGAAATACAGCTCCTCCAGATCAGGATTGCAATGTGCGCTATCGGTATAAAGCTTCAGCTGTACATCGGTCGGCAACTGTGATATCGATTCATCCGTATCTCCGAGATCCAGAGAGACACGCCCCATCAGTTCATTAAAATCTGAAGTATGGCGTTTATACAGCTCGTCGGCCGACATACTACAGGCCCTGACCATCAGACGCTCGGCCTCAGACCGATAATCAGCTCCATCCCTTGCCGGATCCCGGTCAAACCCATTAAACGATGTGGCATTGACAACCCTAAGCATCACCCTGTCAGCACCGGACACATCAATCTTACCGTCAGGCCTGGCTTCAACTGTACCGCCATCCGCCTCGACTCCCACTATCGTCATAAAACAAGTGCCACGCCCCTCGTCATACCTGAAACTGTTTTCAGAATCTCCCGTATAACCCGGCATACTGTCGTATGCCACCCGTCCGCGACTCACAATCCTGTTCCCCTCGGCAGTAACCTCGTGCGGCAGCTGGCTTTCAAGAGATACCGTCATCACAAGCCCGCCAGGATAACATGACGATACCTCCATTACAATAACCGAGTCCGGCGCAGACGCAAAATATCGTTTTTTCACCTCGTAGCCGTCAAGTGTGAATGAAGTGGATGCCACAGCATCCATAATATCAAGCTTACGGACATAATCTGCGACAGTTCCTGCTCCGTCATACTCCACAAGCAATGTCCCCAGCGGCTGGTAATTATTGGTATAATCGCCTTGCAGCCCCCGCTGCAGCCTGTCTGCCTCACGATAATCATCCCGCTCAAGAGCAGCCCTTACAGCCGCCAATGTCTCATGCGCTCCATCAGGTGCACTGTTATCAGCCGGCTCTCCGGTCCATAGAGTTATATCATTGAGTGTCAGCCTGTCATTATCGACAGCACCGTACACCATCGCACCTATACGACCGTTACCTATAGGCAGTGCCTCTTCAAAATACTCAGCCGGAGAATCATATCTCAGAACCATCTCCCGATCCTGTACATCACGGGAACACCCTGCACAGATAGCAGCCAGCACAATGGCCGCACCCCTAACCGATTCTTTCATATCTGGAATGTTATTGTTCAGGACACAAAAATAATAAATTCATTACCGACATCAAAAAAGTTTGGTCAGTAAAATGAAAATCATTACCTTTGCAGGCCGATTATATCCAAGGTATATCAACGGTTCACGACACAGCGTGGTGCTTTTGGCCGAGCACTGCGCAGTATTGTAACCATTTAACTAATTATTAATTAAACTTTTAGACGTGGATACTCTAAGTTACAAAACCATCACCCCCAACGCTCAGAGCGTAGAGAAAGAATGGGTGCTCATCGACGCTACAGGTCAACATCTCGGCCGCCTTTGTTCTAAGGTTGCCAAGATCCTGCGCGGCAAACACAAGCCCACCTATTCTCCTTTCGTAGAGTGTGGCGACAATGTCATCATCATCAACGCAGACAAGGTCGTGCTCACCGGCAAAAAAATGACCGACCACACCTATCTCAGCTACACCGGATATCCCGGCGGTCAGCGCGTGGCAACTCCCGAGACACTGATGAAAAAATCTTTCAACAAGCACATCAAGCCCGGTATGCACCCCCTTTACATCCATGTCCTCAAAGGCATGCTCCCCAAGAACCGTCTTGGCCGACGCATCATTGAGAACATGCACGTATACAACGGTCCCAGCCACCCGCACGAGGCTCAGAACCCCAAAGTAATCGACATCAATAATTTTAAATAAACCTCTTGAACAATGGAAACAGTTAATGCAGTAGGCCGCCGTAAAGCCGCCATCGCACGCGTGATTGTAAAGGAAGGCAACGGAGCCATCACAATCAACAAGCGCCCGATTGAGGTTTATTTCCCCTCGTCGATTCTACAATACATCGTCAAGCAGCCGCTCACCACGCTCGAGACTCTCGAGAAGTATGACATCCAGGCCAATCTCGACGGCGGCGGATACAAAGGACAGGCCGAAGCTCTACGGCTCGCTATAGCCCGAGCCCTCGTCAAGATCAACCCCGATGACAAGGCCGCACTCCGCGCGCAGGGCTTCATGACACGCGACCCGCGCTCTGTCGAGCGTAAAAAACCGGGTCAGCCCAAGGCTCGTAAACGCTTCCAGTTCTCTAAGCGTTAATCCGGCAATTCATCCTCTCCTCCACGACCTGAGGGCGTGAGCCCCGAGGCCGACAGTGTTTAGTATCTAAATCCCGGCGATGGAATACGTTCCCTACCTCGGGATTGTAACACAGAACAGAACGTAAACAACATCTAAAAAAAATGTCAACACCTAATTTTGACCAACTACTCGAGGCAGGTTGCCACTTCGGTCACCTCAAACGTAAATGGAATCCTGCCATGGCTCCTTATATCTTCATGGAGCGTAACGGTATCCACATCATTGATCTTTACAAGACTGCAGCAAAACTTGATGAAGCCGCAGCCGCACTGAAGAACATAGCCAAAGGCGGCAAGAAAGTTCTCTTCGTCGCCACAAAAAAACAGGCCAAACAAGTTGTCGCAGACAAAGCACAGAGCATAGGCATGCCCTACGTTATCGAGCGCTGGCCCGGCGGCATGCTTACAAACTTCCCGACCATCCGCAAAGCCGTCAAAAAGATGGCCACCATCGACAAGATGACAAAGGATGGCACTTTCGACAACCTCTCTAAACGCGAGAAACTCCAGATCAGCCGTCAGCGTGCTAAACTCGAAAAGACACTCGGATCTATAGCAGACCTCAACCGTCTTCCCTCCGCACTCTTTGTAGTTGACGTTCTCAAGGAGCATATCGCAGTTGCCGAGGCTAACCGTCTGGGTATACCCGTGTTTGCTATCGTCGACACAAACTCCAACCCCAACGACGTTGACTTCGTGATACCCGCCAACGACGATGCTTCAAAGTCCATCGAGATAATTCTCGATACCATCTGCAGCGCCATGGCCGAGGGGCTTGAAGAGCGCAAAGCCGAGAAAGTCGACACCGAAGCCGCCGGCGAGGGTGACGCAGCTCCCAAACGCGAACGTCGCCGCGTAAACCGCAAAGCCGAAGCCGCCGAAGCTCCGGCAGAAATTCCGGCAGAGTGATCACGGAGCGCACTCTCTCCTACCATTCTTTCTACTAACAACTATAACTACCTATTATTATGGCAGTAACAATGGCTGAAATCACCAAGCTGCGCCACCTCACAAGTGCCGGCCTGATGGATTGCAAAAAAGCCCTCGCCGAAACCAACGGCGATATCGAGGCCGCCGTCGAGATCCTTCGCAAGAAAGGTCAGGCCGTAGCCGCAAAACGTGAGGACCGCAACGCATCTGAAGGTTGTGTTCTCGCAAAGAACGAAGGCAACTTCGCCGCTATTGTAGCACTCAACTGCGAGACCGATTTCGTTGCAAAGAACGCCGGATTCGTACAGCTCACACAACAGCTGCTCGACCTCGCAGTCTCAAACAAGGTGAAATCGATCGACGAACTCAAAGCCCTCACCGTTGACGGCCGCACCGTTGCCGACCTCGTTGTCGAGGAGAGCGGAAAGACAGGCGAGAAGACCGAGATCAGCGCCTACGAGTATATTGAGGCTCCGTCTACCACCAGCTACAACCACCTCGGAAACAAGCTCTCGACCATCGCAGGCTTCAACCAGGAGGGTGTCGACTACCAGGTAGGCCGCGACGTAGCCATGCAGGTTGCTTCAATGAACCCCGTTGCTGTTGACCGTGACAGCGTACCTCAGTCGGTAAAAGACACCGAGCTCAGCGTTGCTATCGAAAAAACAAAGGAAGAGCAGGTCAAGAAAGCCGTTGAAGCCGCACTCAAAAAAGCAGGCATCAACCCCAATCTCGTTGACAGCGAGGCTCATATCGAGTCTAATATCGCAAAGGGATGGCTCACAGCCGAGGAGGCCGACAAAGCTCGTGCAATCGCCTCAGAGACCGCAGCGGCAAAAGCAGCAAATCTCCCGGAACAGATGATCCAGAACATCGCCAACGGACGCATGAACAAATTCTACAAAGAATCCTGCCTCATGGAACAGGAATATGTAAAGGATGAGAAAATCACAATCGGACAGTTCCTCGAGCAGAGCGCAAAGGGTCTTGCCGTAGTTGCGTTCAAGCGTGTCAATCTCAATCAGGACTAATCTGCTGTAAGAAATAGTCCACCCAATAGAATAGTCATAACAATTCTATAATCAGCGCCCCGCCACGAACAGATCTCGCGGCGGGGCGCTCCCTTGAAATAACATGAGCAATAACAACAACCATCCTCTCGGAGAAGCCCCATGGGGACACGTCATATTCTCCACAGGACTCGGCACCGGCTTCTTCCCATGGGGACCGGGAACCATGGGAGCACTTATGGCACTCGCCATATGGTATCTGCTGTACTGGTGGCTCGGAGCCGGACTCACGCTCACCCTTGTGACAGCCACTCTTATTGTAACAGTCACAATACTCGGAGCATGGACATCACAGGTAATGGAACGATACTGGGGCGAAGACCCGCGCACAGTCAACATCGACGAATACGTAGGCACCTGGATACCCCTGCTTATCGCACCTATGGGCGACAACATGTGGATGACAGCCATAACAGCCGCTATCGGCTTCGCACTCTTCCGAGTGATCGACATATTCAAACTCTTCGGGTGCCGTAAGGTCGAAGAAAAGATCCACGGAGGATGGGGCGTAATGCTTGACGACGTAGCTGCCGGAGCATATGCACTCATCATACTCTGGATTCTGAAAATCACAGTCTTCATCCCATGGAACTCATCAATCCAGGTCTCATGACATAACACACAGATCATAATCGAGTAGGTCGGGAAACAAAATTTTTCTGACCTACTTTTTCTCTCTCACCACCGTACATGCCATTCGGCATACGGAGGTCCCGCACTTCAACACTCGATACAGGTCACATCCATCCCTGCTCACTTTCTGCAAATCATCACGTCTTCCCTATTTTCGGCTCTCCCGAGTGCCACCACCCGACTCACAAGTCGCTACGGAGTTCGTCGATAACTACGCTCTTTGTAGACTTTTACAACAGATGTACGACATACCAGTCAACCAACAAAGGGCCCACACGACACCAAGTCATGCAGGCCCATGTGTGCAAAGACCAACACCAGCGTTAGATTCTACTGTTTACGAGTCAAAGTGAAAGGACGACTCTCGGATAATAAAACTTCGTTGTCAATGCCCGCCCAGGGAGCATTATTTACAAAACTGACTTTTCCGGTAGCATACGTAAAGTCTTCGTTAAATCTACCGTTGAATTCCCAGTGAGTTGTCGAATCTTTAATTCCGCTTTTTAGAATGATATTTCTGCCGTTACGTACCCAGGTCATATAATTTACTCCAAAGAAATTATTAGTTCTGCCCGAAGCAAGAATTTCCAGATCGAACGGTCCACTGGCGGCAAACGCCTGACCGTTTGTGTCGAAAATCCAGCTACCTGTGATATCTGGAGCTGCAGTCGTGAATTCTTCTTCATTCTCGTCGATTATCGTACCTTTATCGGTATCTGTCACAATATAAGTTTTGAGAGCGTACCTGGTTTCGGCCACAAGTCGTTCGATAGTCAAACTTGCCATACCATCCTCATCCGGCTCCATCGTCTCCCGATATTCAAAATTGCCATCAGAGATTATCAGTCCACACTGATATTCTTTTTCAATTTTATCAAATTTACAAGTAACTTTCGCCGACCTCATTTCGATATCTGATACCTCTGCAATACTGCCTGAAGGGTCGGGACACTGCTCGGTTTCAAATGTCTGTATCGGGCTACGTGACACGCCGCGCGAACTTTTCACCTCGCTCCAGTATCGGTAGGTTGTACCGGGCACAAGCCCTTTCAGTTCTACGGTATAGCGTCCGGTCACAGTTCCGAGAGGCTTGAATTGTGATGCTACTCTTTTGCCGTCCTTGTCATCACCTTCAAGATAATAGCCACAAGTAGCCGAGGGCGACATCTCGTTAAAATCGAGTTCAATCTTGGCTTCTCTCTGCTCGACATCAAAAGAACCTCCTACATTTGCTATCGGTGCCACACCCTGACGTGAATACCCTCCTGTATTTTCCGCATCAGACCTGTCACAATTCTTCTTAGTTGTGACACACTGGGTATTGCCATAATAGTACTTATCGTTATAGTGGGCATATGCTCGGTAATAATAGGTTGTTCCCTGAGCAAGACCACTGAAACCACCGTTGATAAATATATTTTCTGAAAGAGAGCCTTTGGATTTGGACGCATTTTCGACAGTGGGGTCGCATGCTTTATCGGTATACACAAATCCAACTTCTACATCACCCGCAACCTCCTCATCAAAATATCCCGACGCATGCACACTGTATGTTGTGGCGAGCGCCGGAGCCGTTGTTATATTGCAATCAAGATAGACCTCCTCCTCAGGATTGGCAAACATTTCGTAACCCAACAGGCTGACAATCGGTCTGATTGTATATCTGTTGCCCGATTTCAGCCCCTGCCTGAATTTATGATTGAGATCCATCGAGTTATTACGCAGACTCATCGTATTGTCCTCAAAATAAGAATCCACCTCCTTGTTGTTCTCATCAAGCACAGCCAAGCCGACCCTGCACGGAAACAATACCGGGCGAGAAGCCTGGGTACTGACCGATATGCTCTCTTTTTCCGGCTCGAGAACCGGGTCTGAGAAAGTCGGGACCAGATACCATCTAAAAAGTTCGGCCTCGACACGACTACTTATCGGTATTACCCTGGTATTGGACAATATCCTCGTTCTAAGATCAACTTCGCCAAACAGCGAGCATGTTATCGTTGATTCTTTAGCAAAGTCATAGAACGTGTTTCTGTCGAACGAATCAAAATCTCTGGCAAGCTCGAAATCAAGACAGATGCCTGCCGATGGTCCTATTCTGGCATCAATATACCCTCCCAATGAGCAGATACCGATAGCCAGAGAGGCTCCTCCTGATATCGATCCGTTAAATACCAGTTCTCCGTCGAGTTCCATATTGCCGCCACTGTTATTTATACTTCCGCTCCATGTTCCATTATCATAAATCACAGTCAGCGTATTAGATCCATACCCATGTACGCCGCCACTGACCGCACCGGATATCTCACCTTCGACAAACGGTTCGAAACTCATAGTGACATTCAGAAGTGCCGGTACCGGCTGAGCTATCGGCAGATGAATAGCCCGCCCTCTCCTACAACCTCTAAGGCCACCTTCTATCTGCAGTTTGATATCGGTCTCATACCTGAAACCTACGGTTGCTTCTATATAAGTACTGCCGTTTCTGATACATGCTACCGTTTCCAATACCGGTGTTAAAGAAGTATCAAAATGTATACCGCCATCCCGATATCCCGGGTATTGACTACATAAGATACTCTTTTCATCTTGAGACAGAGTCGTTTCACCGAAACCGATGAACTGATCGTAGATATCGCTCAATTCCACTGCTTCGCAAACCACCGAGAGATAACCGGTATTGGTTATCGACACGACACGTCCGGCAAACCCGTTTTCAAACAATTCATCAAATCGTTCGTAAACCAATATATCGCCTTTCTTGATCGTCATATCATATGGCAGTGTTGTGTCAACCGAGAGTGTCAGACTGTCTGTCCCCAGGATGTAGGGAACATAATCCGGGTAAAGATGTTTCACCTTGCTCGTATATCGTATCTCAGGCTCCAGCACCGATACACTGTCTATGACCGCCAGTGGAATACGGTATATACTGTCGGCGGTACATATCTCCTGCACTACCGGCCCGGAATGACGGATGCCGTCAAGGTCAATATCAGAGTACCGCATGCTATCCACATCCTCCGAATGGAACGCATTGAACTTTCCGTCGTTCCTGTATATATAGATATTGTTGTCAGCCTTTACAGTAAATCCTATTACAAGTGATACCAGCTGTAACAGTATCGGGAAATAGCGTAGTTTCATTGTATGAGTATTTTTGTAATCCGGGAACCGACTTTTATGATATAGACTCCCCGCGACAGACGGTCGAAAGGATACGAAAATTCAGGATCCGAGACTTGTTGTTCAAAATATGTAAGACCGCTTATGGCGTAAATACCAACCATGGCCGGCAAGGAGTTGAATTGTATTCTGTTATCAGATATATTGATCAGCGGTCCATTTTCTACGGGGGCTATTCCGGAATTTTCCATATATTCATATGTCAGAATAATTTTTTTCTTTATAGGATGGCGATATTCGCTGTCACCGCAATGCACTATAAGGCATCCGTCTTCTACAAGCATCCCCATCACCTCGTCAAGAGCGTATGATGTAGGCTCTGTGTCTTCGCTCCATACCCACACCACATTGAAAGGCGCATAATCGATCGGTTCAGAATCCTCGGTATCCAATATCTTCACATCATCACTGCTTAGATCCGATATTTTTACATAAACCTTGCTCACAGGCAGCACCGTGGCATCGACGCCGGCCTTGTTTGCGAAAACCAATTCCGGTTGTTCCGACAAACCGCTCCATACTATACAGTTGGTCACGGAATCTATACTGATCTTACCATTGGACGTCTCAATTTTCGGGTTTGTAAAGTCCGATTCTTCTGGCACGCACAGTGTCACCTTCTCGATATACTTCTTTGCCTTGATGCTCAAAGTATTGCCTGAAAATATCCGACATAGGGCCGACTTCGTGGCAACATACGGGTCACGATCGCCGTCATTATTTTCAACATGCATTTCAACGCCTTGATCCGTCAGACTTATACCACGGTCAGTCGATGACCACTGCGACGCTCCGGTCCACTCAATGGGGATTCCTTCATGACTGTGTCCCGACTCTTGATTCATGTCATTAGATGCCGTAGGTCCGTCGATATATCTGAGTTTGGCCGAGAATATCTGGCGCGTCTGCTCAATTTCCGATAACTGGACATAATATGTTCCGGGCGTTGCGATTGTACTGCGCAGTTTTTTGGAATCATCCGAAAATATGGTGCTGTCGAGCAATACCGCCGTGGGATCATACAGTTTCACACGACAAGGTATCCTGGCGCTGAAATCGACAACATCTCCTGTCTGTGCATCAAAACTATACCAGTAACATGTGTCACTCTTCACAACATCGGTATCAATTTGGCCTCTGCCGTAGAGCCTCAGGGGTTTGAGTTTACGCAATTTGCTGTTATCGGTTATCTGCGCTATCGAATCGTCCATAAACAGCAATGAATTACGGAACGCGACAGCCATTCTATATTTCGGAGCCATATAGGGAACCCCGTCTATTATACTCAGACGGTTGTCTATCGACGGAATGTTTAGTTTCGCTATTGAGACCTCTGTAGACATGTCAAGTGGAATAGACTTATTGCCCATATCCTGTCTTATAACATACGATATGCTGTCGTTCAGCCAATAGTACATATCGGAGAGTGTATTTCCCCCCGGTGCTTGTATGTCGGCAATTGTTCTGGATACCGCGATTAATTCGCCGCTCACTGGGTTCGTGACCGTGGCAACCATAGGATATATTCCCGGATCCACCCCGCGCACATCACACGCCATCTGTTTTTGTCCTTTTGTTATTGTCACCGTTCGTGCGAACTTGTTTCTTGTCGATGTCAAGGCTACAGACAGATTGTCAGGCAATGTCGATCTCTTTACGAACATGGCTGAACGGGGCAACAACAAGCCCTGTTTCTCGACAAGCGTCATCTTGTGAAATCCATCAGGTATGCACTCGGCTTCAATCCTGTCACCGGTCAGTCCCTTGGCCTCCAAAGCATCAACAGTGTACATGTACTTGAAATCCGATGACTTCGCAGGCGTAAAATACTGCCTGTAAGTAACCGTCCAGTTCCCCGACTCGTCTTTTATCTGATAGTTTATGGAGACAGCTACATTCCTCATGTCGGGATTGTAGGGAATCGTTATAGGCTGTCCGGGAGTCACCTCGATGGTCTGTATCCGGTCTGTATCATGATCAAACCAGTATCTCATATCGACTGCCTGCGCGCCGCCGGTATATGATGCGACAATACCGGCAACAAACAGAACTATGGAACCGGCCCGTTTACTAATTGTCTGCATCTATTTCAAATTCTATTATCAGTTTGCCATCTGAAGTGGACTCCGGGGAGACGGTAAATTTCCTGATCTGCGGATAACTGGTCTTTATCGTGAACGGCATTGTTGTGCCATAAATACCCAACTCTGTACCATCACTCCCGAGATACGTTTTTCCCAATACGTTTAGTTCGTAATATGTCCCTGGAATAAATATTTCAGTGCCTTCCGGAAGCGATTTGTTCTTACGCTCAGCATTGCTGTTTATGCTATTGTAGAACGCACCATGAGAACTACGCAAGCCCGTCCAAAGACAGTTAAAAGCCTGCGCATAGGTCAATTGAGCATCTTTATCGTCGCTCACAAAAATACAATTCTCATAAATATTACCACTGCGGTTACAACTGTTATTACAATGTACGTTAATAATGCTATTCTTAATATTTAAATTCTGGGAACCACTACCATCGACACTTACCACACTATTATATATTGAATATCCGCCATTTACGTCTATTCTGTTAATAATACAATGGAATAAACTAACATCTTTTACAATTCCTTTCGAGTCAGAATACAAACTCTCATCAAACCGTGTTTTGGCAAAGACAGAATGTGCCAAGTTTTCAATCTTTACCCGTTTAAACACAACGCCCTCGACATTCAGGGTGTAACCGGATATAGAATCTGTAACGTTTATCGTAACATCCCCATCGATAATTGTCGGTAAAGACGTGGCACTATGCAGGCTGTCCACCGCTCCCATACCAGCACCTCTTATTGTTATAGCCTTGGTTATACTTACTCCCGAATACATGCCGGGTCCCAGAGTGATTATATCTCCGGACTCCGCATCTTTCACTGCCTGCTTGAGAGCATCTCCAGAATGATAAATTTTAAAATCGTCGCCATGGTAGAGTGTGGCAATCGGTCCTCCCTGTGCCAGTACAACAATCGACGAGAGAAGAGAACAAAACAACATAAAAACGTGTTTCATAACAAATTTAAAGCCGTATAGCTCCCCGTCCGGCACATAGTATAACAAAAAAGCGTGAGAGCCGTACCTATTGCCCGTTCCGCTTTCTGAGGCCCTGGAATTGCCCATCGTAGTTGAACGGACAACGTGCAGAAGCCTCACGCAGAATATACCTATACACCATGGCCACGCTCTCGCGCTTGCCACGGTGCAATATACATATCCGCATTTGCATCTACCGCTGTCTCATTCTTGACTACGATTGAAATTTTCCAGGTTTCAGAAAGCCAAGAAAGAGCGTCGTGTATACGCTTTCCTTATGTCTTTGCAGTCCCTCCCGCGCTGCCCTTGACCGGGCCTCTGCGATAACGGTCTGCACGTGCAAATTTAGTGATAATTTTCGATCAATTGCTCCGTTTTGCCGGAAATTTACCCCATTACTCTCATTTTATAAGTACCGCTCCACAAAACCATGTTAAAACACTATCATCATACTACAGAACCGGCCTTGACATGCTGATTGTCAAGGCCGGTTTTCCATTCATACGGCTGTCACGTCAGTGGCGACAGATAAATCTACAGATTACAGTCATTTATATGACTTATAGATAGTACATGTGCCGAATGTCATGGACCTGAATGAAGCATTCCTCATCCCAGCATCACGCATCAGTTCCAGCATATCCTCTCCCTGCGCCACTGCAGCTATGCTCTCAGGCAAGTAACTGTAAGCCCTGACATCCTTAGAAACAATACGTCCCACCAACGGGATAATACGGCGGGTATATAACCTGTACAACGGTCCGGTAAGCCAGCCGCGTGGCGTACTGAGTTCAACGACACAAAGCAGTCCGCCGGGCCTGAGCACACGGGCCATCTCACGGTAGCCATCAGCCAGACGCTCGAAATTTCTGACACCGTAAGCTACCGTCACACAGTCAAAACTGTCATTTTCATAAGGCAAAGCCAGACAATCGGCCTGAGCAAAATCAATACGGTCAGCAAGTCCGGCAGCTTCCACCTTCCGACGACCCACGCTGAGCATACCCTCCGACAGGTCAATGCCCGTCACATGACATTCCGGTATCTCACACGCCAGCCTGATAGCAAGATCTCCCGTACCGGTTGCCACATCAAGCAACCGGTGGGGACCATGCGACTTAATGATTCCGACAGCACGGCCACGCCATATCCGGTCGATCCCCATTGTCATCGCACGATTCATGAAATCATACGCAGGTGCTATCGAATCAAACATCTCCTGCACCTGCTCGTGCTTCGAACGCTCGTCTCCATAAGGCGTTATACATTCAGCACCTGTCGCCTCCGTATCACAAGTCACGTCCTGTCACTTTTTGAGTTGGTCAAGACAATCAAGGACATTGCGCTCAATACGCTCCACAAGGTGAGCCTCAGGGGCCTTTTCAAACGTCTTGCCGGTAATATGCTCATACAGTTCGATGTAACGGCTGCTTACCGACTCGATAAAATCGGGTGTCATCTCGGGCACTTTCTGCCCGGCCTTACCCATGAAATCATGCTGGATAAGCCACTGGCGCACAAATTCCTTACTTAGCTGCTTCTGTGGCTCGCCGTTCTCGAATCGCGCCTCATATCCATCGGCATAGAAATAACGCGACGAGTCGGGAGTATGGATCTCGTCAATAAGAATAACCTTGCCGTCACGCTTGCCGAACTCATACTTCGTATCAACAAGAATAAGACCTTTCTCAGCCGCCATCTCCGTACCCTTAGCAAATAACGCACGCGTATAACGCTCCATTACTTCATAGTCCTCAGCGCTTACTATGCCCTGACTGATGATCTCCTCCCGCGAGATATTCTCGTCATGACCGGCATCAGCCTTAGTCGTAGGCGTAATGATCGGCTCGGGAAAACGTTCGTTCTCCCTCATACCGTCAGGAAGCTTCACTCCGCACAGCTCGCGGCATCCGGCCTCATACTCACGCCATGCACTACCGGTAAGATACCCCCTTATGATCATCTCGACACGGAAACCCTCACACTTATAGCCGACAGTCACCATCGGATCAGGTGTTGCAAGCTTCCAGTTGGGAACAATATCGACGGTAGCGTCAAGAAACGTGGCCGCGATCTGATTCAGGACCTGTCCCTTGTAAGGAATACCCTCCGGAAGGATTACATCAAATGCCGATATACGGTCGGTAGCGATCATTACCATCAGATCATCGTCGATAGTATAGACATCTCTCACTTTACCATGATACACCGCGGTCTGACCCGGGAATCTGAAATCGGTAGTCACTAATGTATTAGCCATTGCTTGAAATATTTTATGATATTTGGTTATTGATTGTCGTTTCCGGAATGCTCGGCCCTGACGTGTACACGGCCTTCCGTCTGCTGCCTGTCATAAGCCTCATAAGCCTGCACTATACGCTGTACGAGCTGATGGCGCACGATATCCTTCCTGCCGAACTCCACCCTGCCTATACCGGGAATATCACGCAGCACATTCAACGCCTGCACCAGCCCCGAGACTGTCGACCGGGGCAGGTCGATCTGAGTCACATCGCCCGTAATGATCATCTTGGCATTCATGCCAAGACGAGTCAGAAACATCTTTATCTGATGCGTAGTTGTATTCTGGGCCTCATCAAGCACTATCACGGCATCATTCAGCGTACGGCCGCGCATGAACGCCAGCGGAGCAATCTGGATCACATTCGTCTCCATATATTCCTTCAGTTTTACTGCCGGAATCATATCCTCCAGAGCATCATAAAGAGGCTGCAGATACGGATCTATCTTATCCTTCATGTCACCGGGCAGGAATCCGAGTTTCTCACCGGCCTCCACTGCCGGACGTGACAGTATTATCTTTCTCACCTCCCTGTTCTTGAGAGCCCTCACAGCAAGAGCTATAGCAACATACGTCTTACCGGTACCGGCAGGGCCCATAGCAAAGGTCAGATCATTTTTCATGAACGTATCCACCAGAAGCTGCTGATTGGGAGTGCGCCCCTGTATGGGCTTCCCGTTGACACCATAGATGATAACATCATCCATCTTCATCTCACGGGGACGACTGCCCTTGGCAATATCCAGTATCACATCCTCCGGAAGTCTGTTATACTTCACACAGTAACACTCCAGCTCCTTGATACGGCTTTCGAACTGACTTGTCTCGTCATCATCCCCTATCACCTTGATAACATTCCCGCGTGCCGCTATCCGCAATTTCGGAAACAGGTTTTTGATAAGCTGCATATTACTGTTATTGACACCATAGAAACACACAGGGTCAACATTCTCGATTATTATGATACGTTCAATCATAGCACAAAGTTAAGTATAGTATATATTAATTTAAAGTTTTGGACTTAAAAAATGTTCATCACTCAAAAAAGTATTAACTTTGTAGTCATAACCCCGATACACTATGTAAGTCATGAACAGAATACTCACTTCCATCCTTATAGCTGTCTCAGCTATACCGGCCGCATTCGCACACACACAGGGCGACACAATAACCGTCTCATCCGAATATATAAGCCCCGGGATGCAGGTGGCAGTCATAAAACCAGCCACCTACGACGACCCGGAGAATTCCGGGAAACGATACCCGGTCGTATATCTGCTCCACGGCTACGGCAACGACTTCAGATGCTGGCCGACCATCACACAGCCGGCCATTGACTCTCTCGCAACACGCTGGGACATGATATTTGTGTGTCCCGACGGCCGCAACAGCTGGTACTTCGACTCACGTACCGACCCCGCGATGCAGATGGAATCATTCATCACCAGAACGCTCGTGCCACATATCGACGCCACATACCGAACTCGGCCCGAAGCATCACAACGCGCCATAACAGGACTCTCCATGGGCGGACACGGAGCACTATGGCTCGCAATGCGGCACAGCGACATCTGGGGCAACGCAGGAGCTACCAGCGGAGGCGTCGACTTCACGCCATGGCCCAATGGCTGGAACATCGACAAAGCTCTCGGCCGGTACGAAGACAATAAGGAACTCTGGAAAAAGTCAACAGTCATATCACTCGTTCCCACACTCAGACCCGGACAACTGAATATAATCTTCGACTGCGGTGTCGACGACTTCTTCCACAAAGTCAACAGCAACCTGCACGACGCCCTCGTCAAAGCCGGGATTCCACACGATTACATATCACGCCCGGGCGAACATAACCACACATACTGGCGCAACGCCATACTGTATCAGCTGCAGTTCTTCAACGACCGGTTCAACAGATAACACATTCCTCCTCACGTTCAGCTTATTTTCAAGGTAAAAAGATAAATCAATGGACATTCGACACGCTATCATCTCACTATCAATCGTTACCCTGTCAACGGTTTCATTCACGGCTACGGCCGAAGATCCAGAGGTCATAATCATGG
This sequence comes from uncultured Muribaculaceae bacterium, assembly GCA_910584665.1. Classification (GTDB taxonomy): domain Bacteria; phylum Bacteroidota; class Bacteroidia; order Bacteroidales; family Muribaculaceae; genus JAAVFS01. The sequence goes on from CAJUBL010000042.1 coordinate 19,689, forward strand.
GAGGTTTCGTTGACGATGAGCCCGTGACTGCCGATTCAACAACCCTTGATATCCCCGCCGACGAAATCATCGGCCTGCAGGCCGACTCGACTGCCGTCGACTCCGTACCCAGTTTCGCCGACCTGCTGCGAATCGAACAGGAACGCCTGCAGCTTCCGCTTGAGATCGACACCTCCATCGACGTATCCTCCCGTCTCATGCCGCGCCTCTTCTACATGCCCGTAGTATATAAGCCTTATATCGTCGGACGGTATGTCAACGACACCATAGCGCCGAAACCGGCGTCACCGGAATACACACCTCCGGCCCTGCCGGCACGACAGTGGATCGACGACGAAGTTGCCCGCCACAACGCCATGGAAGCCCGCCTGCAGCAATTCTGCGCATCCTATCCATGGGTAGTCAGGCTCAACCTCGAGTCACTGCCGGAGCCCCCAAAAACATATGTGGCGACAGTCGACCCCGCCTCAGCCACCATCAAAGTCACCGAAGTCAGAGTTGACCTGAAAGAAGCAAACAAAGAAGTGTCCTCAATAGAAGTCAGACACAAAAACTGGCTGCACTCATTCGAAGGCTCACTGCAATTCTCACAAGCCTACAACTCTCCCAACTGGTACCAGGGAGGCAACAACAACCTTAACCTCATAGGGAACTTCATATGGAACGTCAAACTCAATCCGGCGTTCCATCCCAACCTCCTGTTCGAAAACACCGTCCAGTACAAACTCGCAGTCAACAGCGCGCCCGACGACACACTGCGAAGCTACAGCATCAGCGAAGACCGCTTCCAGATAAACACCAAGTTCGGACTCAAAGCATCCCACAACTGGTACTACTCCGTCAACATGCAGTTCAAGACACAGCTACTACAGAATCACCCTACCAACAGCCACTCGCTCACAGCAGCGTTCCTATCCCCCGGAGAGCTCAACCTCGGTCTCGGTATGACATACAACTATAACTCCAGAGACAAGAAGACATCCTTCAACGTCTCCATCGACCCACTGTCATACAACATGATATGCTATCGCGACACGCGTGTCACAGCCTATAAAGACAAGAAAGTACTCAACCAGTACGGTTCCAATATCGAAGCCAAACTCACATGGAAACCCGCCTACAACATCACCTACTCATCCCGCCTGTATACATTCACTAACTACGAATACCTTCAGGGCGACTGGGAACACACCGTATCATTTGCCATAAACCGCTTTCTTACAACACAGATATATGTCCACCTCCGCTACGACTCGTCGACCAGAAAACTCGAAGACACAAAGTGGCACCGCTGGCAGCTCAAAGAGATCCTGAGCTTCGGATTCGCATATAAATTCAACTCCATATAAGCCCGAAAACATGGCAGCATGACCACGCGACTGGCAACAATACTACTGACGGCCCTTTCGGCTCTCCTGCCGGTAAGGGCCTCAGATCTATCCAGATACATCCCTGCCGAATCTCCCGTAATCCCGGGATACAACGACATAGACTCCATAAAAGCACGTATCGACAACCACGGACCCTCCGGAATCGAAGGCATATGGATGATGTCAGCCACACAGACCCTTGTAGTCATAGAACCGGCATCTGACCCGGCACTCTCCGGCACCGGATTCCACGCGTGGCAGATCATCATAATATCATCCCCACGCAAATCCCTACGGCCCGGAACAACACTCGGATACATAGTCCCGACAGCACACCGGGACCATTACGAAGCCCTCATATACACATCCCGCTTCCGCTCCATACTCCGCAGACACCGGCACTATACACTCAGCCTATCCGACGAATCACACCTCTCCATGACACCCGACAAGTCACCATGGAACATATCACTTCGCCATACCCTGCGCTTCCTCGTAAGAGCCGCCATCCACACCCGTCCGGCAGACAACCCAGGCCACGACGGATTCATAAAGCAATATCCGCCGCCTGACGGCATTCCACTCAATCCCGTTTACCTATGAAGTTCCTCTCCGCATCCATCATCACTCTGTTACTGTCGCTCACATATAACCAAACCGCGGCACAGCGGCATCGCACAACCATACCGGGACCACTGCGCGCCATACAGGACAGGACCGAAGCCTCAGCAACCTGCACAGTACCATCTGACAGCATCATAACCATCACACCGCAGGCAAACAATCTCGACAGCATCATACGGCTTTCCGGCTACGACAAACCCATCTCCGCAACACGCGAGACACTTCACATATCCAACCTCTCCCACACTCTCACCATTAAAGCCATCAACTTTGAGATACGCTATATCGACCGTCAGGGACGGGAACTCCATCGGCGCACCGTTGATCTTCAGCACACCGTAGCCCCACAGCACACCGAACTCGCGACATTCCCCACATGGGACATACAACGCTCCTTCTACTACATTCTCAGCGTCAGACCACGCCGGCAATACACTCCCTACGATATAGACCTGCACATAAATCACATCTCAGCAACTATCACACACAGATAAACAATATAGCAGAGCGCGTGTTATTAATATATGAAAAACACACGCCTCACACATATTCTTCTGATATCCCTGCTGGCAGGCTCACCAGTCCTGACAGCATCAGACCCCGATGCACACACCGACACGACTCAGCGACGAGCCGACTACCCGTACCGGCTTCTCACCGAATTTCCCGTCATATACGCCGACACAGCCCTCGTAACGCCACAATATAACATCGTAATACGGGCCGTATGGATGTCCCGACGCGGACGCAGGTGCAAGGTAACATCGCCCGGGCAACTACCCGAACCGCCTGGAGCAATGATGATACGCTTCATACATGATCCCGCCTACGATACAGCAAGATTCCACACCGACGCAATCGTGATACACAGAAAATAGATACACACCACAAACTTCATGAGCACACCGAAGACAAACCCGAGCACACTGCCCACACCAGACTTGAAAGCCGCGCCCTTCGACTGCCTCCCGATCAGTTCTCCTATGAAAGCACCGAGAAACGGACCCAGTATAAGACCGACCGGAAAATAGGACAACCCGACGATCGTACCGATGAAACTACCCCACTTTCCATACTTCGTGCCACCGAAGTATTTTACACCGAGTGAAGGAATTATATAATCCAGAATAACAGTTACAATCGTCACGATACCGTATATACTCAACGCCATACCGCCGATCTCACCATCCGAGTTGCAATATATTACCAGAAGTCCGAGAAACGAGATAGGAGGCCCGGGAATCATCGGAATAAAACACCCCACGATACCGACCACATTAAGCGCGATAGCAAGCGTAAAAAACATAAAATCAGCCATAACACAAACTTTTCACAAATATAATCAAAATATTCGACGAAATCAGAGCAACCTCACAGAAACAATCATGAAATTGACGGACTCCGCACATAACACCGGCACAAGTAATCTGGCACAACGAACGCAGTGACATGCCCGATAAAACACCACGCACAGGCTTCAGAACCACCGTTTGGAAACACAAAAGCATCGGCCACGAACCAAAGTTCAGAGCCGATGCTTTTTTATATTGATAAAAACAGATATCTGTTATTCTGCGGCCGGTGCCTCTGCTACAGGAGCTTCAGCTGCAGGAGCCTCAGCTACAGCAGCCTTCTTGGCTCCGCCACGGCGGGTACGGCGACTCTTGGAGGCCTTCTTATCCTTAAGCATGTTTTCATTGTAGTCAACAAGCTCGATAAAACAAGTCTTGGCATTATCTCCAAGACGGTTACCGGTCTTCAGGATACGTGTATAACCACCGGGACGATCAGCGATCTTCTGAGAGATCTCGCGGAACAGCTCAGTAACAGCCTCCTTGCTCTGAAGATAGCTGAACACAAGACGACGGTTAGCCATTGTGTCCTCCTTCGAACGGTTGATCAAAGGCTCGGCATATACACGGAGAGCCTTAGCCTTGGCCAGTGTGGTAAATATACGTTTGTGCTTGATCAGCGAAACGGTCATATTGGCCAACAGAGCGTCGCGGTGAGCTTTCTTGCGGCCGAGGTGATTGAATTTTTTATTGTGTCTCATCGTTATTACTCTTTATCTAATTTATACTTTGATATATCCATTCCGAACGAAAGATTCAGATTGGCCAACAGCTCATCAAGCTCTGTCAGCGACTTCTTACCAAAGTTACGGAACTTCAGGAGATCGGTCTTATTGAATACAACCAGCTCCCCGAGGGTCTCGACCTCGGCACTCTTCAGACAGTTCAGGGCGCGCACCGAAAGGTCCATATCGACGAGCTTCGACTTAAGCAGCTGACGCATCTTCAGCACTTCCTCGTCAAACTCCTCGTTACCGTCCGTTTCAGCGGTCTCAAGAGTGATCTTCTCGTCACTGAAAAGCATCAGATGATATATCAATATCTTGGCGGCCTCCTTCAATGCATCCTTCGGCAGGATAGAGCCATTGGTTGTTATTTCAATAATAAGTTTTTCGTAGTCGGTTTTCTGATCTACGCGGAAGTTCTCAACCGTATATTTTACGTTCTTGATAGGAGTATAGATCGAATCGATGGCAAGCGTATGCACGTCATCGCTCTGTACCGGATTCTCATCAGCCGGAACCCATCCACGCCCCTTGTTGATCGTAAGCTCGATATTGAAACTTGCGCTGGGATCCAAATGACATATCACAAGTTCCGGGTTCAATACCTCGAATCCCGTCAGCGCCTTGCTTATGTCACCGGCTTTGAACACCTCCTGTTGACCCGACACCGTGATTGTTGCTGTCTCGGCCTCGGTATCCTCTACAACCTGTTTGAGATCGACCTTCTTGAGATTCAGAATGATGTTCGTAACATCTTCTATAACTCCCGGAATGGTATCAAACTCGTGGTTAACGCCATCTATCTTGATCGACGAGATTGCGTAACCCTCAAGCGAAGACAGCAGTACACGACGCAGAGCGTTTCCCACTGTGATACCATAGCCAGGCTCCAAGGGCTTGAACTCGAACTTGCCGTAGAAGTTGTCAGCTTCTAACATTAGGACTTTGTCAGGTTTTTGGAATGCTAAAATAGCCATGGATCTATGAGGTGTTATTAATTATTACTTAGAGTACAACTCGACGATGAGCTGTTCCTTGATATTCTCGGGGATATCCTCTCGGGCAGGTACGTGCAGCAGCTTACCGCTCTTGCTCGACTCATCCCACTCGATCCAGGGGAACTTGCTGTGATTGAAGCCGGCAAGTGCGCCTGCGATAACCTCGAGCGATTTCGACTTCTCACGTACACCGACTGCCTCGCCGGCTGTAACATGATACGACGGGATGTTAACAACCTGACCATTGACCGTAATGTGACGGTGGAGTACCAGCTGACGGGCAGCCGCACGTGTAGGCGCTATACCCAGACGGTAAACCACGTTATCAAGACGGCTCTCCAGCAACTGCAGCAGGATCTCACCGGTGATACCCTTCATCGACGACGCCTTCTCGAAAAGGTTACGGAACTGACGCTCCAGAACTCCGTATGTATATTTTGCTTTCTGTTTCTCACGCAGCTGTACACCATACTCCGAAGTCTTGCGACGACGGTTGGCGCCATGCTGGCCGGGGGGGAAGTTTCTGCGCGCGAGAACTTTATCTTCGCCAAAGATGGGCTCGCCAAACTTACGAGCAATCTTGGTCTTAGGGCCTGTATATCTTGCCATTGTTTGTTCTGATATTTTTGATGGTCGATAGTTTCTCTTTTAGTGCAGCCGCGACCATAGAGGAGGTGAATGTTATGGTCTATATTTCACATTCAAGAGAACTTTATCTACCTATCGGTTGGTTAAAGTTTTTTCGTTTATTCTTTCAATGTAGCTTTCTGATTCGTCCTTATCTCTGAGAACCGACACGTTATACACGACGACGTTTCGGAGGACGACATCCATTGTGGGGAAGCGGAGTCACATCTATGATCTCGGTAACCTCGATACCTGCACCATGCACCGTACGGATTGCCGACTCACGACCGTTGCCCGGTCCCTTTACATATGCTTTAACCTTGCGAAGGCCCAGATCGTATGCGATCTTTGCACAGTCCTGCGCTGCCATCTGTGCGGCATAGGGAGTATTCTTCTTAGAACCACGGAAACCCATCTTGCCCGCGCTTGACCATGATATAACTTGTCCCTCGCTGTTTGCTAAGCAGACAATGATGTTGTTGAAAGATGAGTGAACGTGAAGCTGGCCTGCGGCATCAACTTTAACGTTTCTCTTCTTAGCTGCGACTGTCTTTTTTGCCATATTCCTTTATTATTTAGTAGCTTTCTTCTTGTTAGCAACGGTTTTCTTGCGTCCCTTGCGGGTACGGGCGTTGTTCTTAGTGCTCTGACCGCGCACCGGCAGACCATTACGGTGACGCACGCCACGATAACAGCCGATATCCATCAGTCGCTTGATATTCAACTGGATCTCAGACCGAAGATCACCCTCTACCTTGTAGTCGGCACCGATTACCTCACGGACACGGGCGGCCTGGGCATCTGTCCAGTCTTTCACTTTAATATCGCGGTCAATCTCAGCCTTGTCCAAGATATTCTTGGCGGCGCTGCGACCGATGCCGTAAATGTAAGTCAAGGCGATTTCACCTCTTTTGTTCTGGGGGAGATCAACTCCCACGATTCTAACTGCCATATGTTCTTGACTATGTTTTAAAAAAATTTTCGTGCAAAGGTAAGAAAAAATTTCGACCGACCGATTATTTTTATCCAGAAAATATATAATCAGCCGTTTAACTGCCCTGCAGCACCTTTGTCATATATCCCGGCCTTGGCGGGGCCATCCTGACTGCAGAGTTGCCTTTTTATTTGATAAAGTTTCTCGCTATAGCCGGTTATCAGCCCTGACGAGTCTTATATTTCGGGTTCTTTTTGTTAATCACATAAAGACGTCCCTTGCGGCGCACGATCTTGCTGTCGGCTGTGCGCTTCTTGATTGATGCTCTTACTTTCATTTCGAGTTTGGTTTATTGTGCGTGAGTAATTATTGTTACCTGAATTCGGTGCGGGAAGTTCATTGACATAGACACTGCACGGCAAGATTACTTGTACCGGAAAGCTATGCGCCCTTTCGACAGATCATAGGGCGACATCTCCACACGGACCTTGTCTCCCGGAAGTATCTTGATATAGTGCATACGCATCTTGCCCGAGATGTGAGCCGTGATCTCATGACCATTTTCGAGCTCCACCCGGAACATTGCGTTAGACAATGCCTCCACTATAACACCATCCTGTTCTATTGCTGATTGCTTTGCCATATCGGGTTTTTAAAGTTCTGTTATTGCTTAGATAAAACGATCGCCTAACGCCTCCTGGATATAGTCAAACGTCGTGAGAATATGACGCTCGTCATCATAGAATGCGATCGTGTGCTCGAAATGAGCAGAAGGCTTGTGATCCTTCGTCTGGCACGTCCAGCCGTCACGGCCTATCACTATGTTACGGCTGCCCATATTGATCATGGGCTCTATACATATACACATTCCGTTACGGATTACAGGCCCTGTGCCGCGACGTCCGTAATTCGGGACCTCAGGATCCTCATGCATCCTCCGGCCTATACCGTGTCCCGTCATCTCACGTACAACACTGTATCCACGCTTCTCACAGTACGTCTGTACAGCATTGGATATATCACCTATCCGTCGCCCTATCCTTGCAGCCTCGATACCCCGGCAGAGAGATTCCTTAGTGTCAGCCAGAAGCTGACGCACCTTAGGATCAACATCGCCTACCATGAACGTATAGCAGGAGTCTCCGTTGAATCCTCCGACCTCCGTTACCGTATCGATACCCACGATGTCCCCATCACGCAGAGTATAGTTTGAAGGGAATCCGTGCACCACTGTATCATTAACCTCGATACATAAGGTCGCAGGAAAGCCACCATATCCTAAACAAGCAGGCCGACCCCCATTGTCGTGAATAAATTCACGAGCAATGGTGTCGAGCTTGTTGGTGGTGACACCGGGAGCTATCCACCTGGCAACCTCACCAAGTGTCCGGCTCACGAGGTCGCATGCCACTTGCATGCCACGCATCTCCTCGGGTGTCTTCAGATAAATCATTTCCTTCTTCTAAGCATTTTAAAAGCCTGATTTTCGAACCATTTAATAGGCACTGCCTGTAGTACGGCCCTTGATCTTGCCATCCTTCATCAAACCATCATAATGATGCATCATCAGATGGCTTTCGATCTGCTGCAACGTATCAAGCACAACACCCACCATAATAAGCAGAGATGTACCTCCGAAGAACTGGGCGAAGTTGTTACTGATCCCGAGCATACGGGCAAATGCCGGCATGATGGCTACAATGCCGAGAAACAGCGAACCGGGCAATGTGATACGCGACATGATGGTATCAAGATACTGTGCAGTCGCCTTGCCTGGCTTTACTCCCGGAATGAAGCCATTGTTACGCTTCATATCCTCAGCCATCTGGGTGGGACGCACCGTAATGGCTGTGTAGAAGTATGTGAACGCAACAATCATGATGAAGTATACAAAATTATACCAGAAACCATTTATGTCCGTAAACGCCGCGAAGAAGCCGCGTCCGCCGTCGCTGGTACTGAAACCGGCCAGCGTCAGCGGTATGAACATGATGGCCTGGGCAAAGATTATAGGCATCACACCGGCAGCATTCACCTTAAGCGGAATATACTGGCGTGCACCTCCATACTGGCGGTTGCCGACAATGCGCTTCGCATACTGTACCGGTACCTTACGGGTTCCCTGTACAAGAAGCACGGCACCGACGGTAACAGCAAACAGCAGGATGATCTCAACTATGAACATGATAAGTCCGCCCTGCGTCTCGGCATTGCCGGGAGTACGGGCGACAAACTCATAGAAGAGCGCCTCGGGAAGACGGGCGATGATACCGACAAGAATGATAAACGAGATACCGTTACCGATTCCCCTGTCAGTGATACGCTCGCCAAGCCACATGATGAACATCGAGCCGGCGGCAAGAATAACCGTCAGCATGATCACAAGGAACCATGTCATCTCGAAGTTTACCTGTGCCGCACGCAGCTGATGCTGAAGGTTAAACAGATAGGCTGGTCCCTGTACAAGCAATATAAGCACTGTAAGGTACCGCGTATACTGATTCAGCTTCTGGCGTCCGCTCTCCCCCTCTCGCTGCATCTTCTGGAACGAAGGCAACACCATACCCAACAGCTGGATCACGATCGAAGCCGTAATGTAAGGCATGATAC
>CAJUBL010000043.1 GCA_910584665.1 uncultured Muribaculaceae bacterium
GATATAACTATTGAGTATGAAAAATTTTTATCCCCACTATTTTTCTACTGAGCCCTGAAAAGCTATAGGGACGAGAGTATAAGTGCGTTGGCTTTGTCGACTACAGATGTATCCAGGCTGGCGAGATAAATCAGTGTCGTGGCTTCAGAGTCGTGCCCCATACCTTCGCTTATTACAGACAGCGGGATCCCTTTGGTCTTGGCCGCAGATGCCCAGCTGTGGCGTGCGACGTAGAGTGTCAGGGGTATCGTGATGCCGACCATTGAGGCTATCTTCTTGAGATTGTGGTTGATATTGTACCCGGCGTTGCGGTAGGTGTATCTCTCGTTGGTGCCGGTAGTTTTTATTATTGGGAGCAGGTAGCTGGTTTTATTCTCCGGATACTTGTCGAGCAGGAGCTGCATTTCTTTGGTCCATTCGATTATCAGCTGTTGGCCGGTCTTGCGACGACGGTAAGTTATATAGCCGTTTCTGAGATCTGTTTTTTTCAGAAACGCCATGTCTATAAAACTCATTCCCCTGAGATAGAAACTCATCATGAACATGTCCCGGGCATAGTCCAGCATCGGGATCAGAGACAGATCCAGAGATTTTATTTTTCTGACCGTAGCAAGTGGCAGTGCGCGTTTGACAGTCTTGTCAACTCCGGTGTAGACGTGTTTGAACGGATTTCGGTTCTCAATGGCGTTATCATCTATCGCGCGGTTATAGACAGCTCGGAGTATACGGGTATAGAACGATATGGTATTGGGTGCTATTCCGCGATTATGAAGCCATGCTTCGTAAGCCTCCATTACATCCGATGTCACGCAGTCAAGCATTATGTCTTCGTATTGTCTGAACTTCTTGAAGCTGTTTAATGCTGATTTATAGGTCTCTGAGGTTCTGACCTTGTCTATATGTCTGAGTCGGACGATAATATTCTCCATGAAATTGAACAGAGTATATTCATTGGAGTAGCGGTTGAACTCGTCGATCACATCATCGACTGTGTATGACAGCCCGTCGGCATCCAGTCTGCGGTCAATCCGTGTCAGCCGTTCTATGTCCCAGCGTATTCGTTCGCGTATTGAAACAATGAATGGTTTGCGTTCATTCCTTTGGGTGGTTTTTACTGTTGACCGGCTTTCATCCCATTCTGAAGGAAAGATTTTGTAGTCAGAGAGAAGCTGCCGTACTTTCCTGTCGTGGATAATCTGATAATAGACAGTTCCCTCATGGCCCGTCTTTGTCGAGGGGCGAAACTTAACTTTTACTGATACCATATATTTTTAATTTATTTATAAATATACGGTATTATTTTCTATGATAATCGGTAGGTCATCTGGGCAGGCTTACCCGTAGGCCTATGGTCAGGGTAAAGTCCAGCGGGCGGTCTTTGTAGATGTTGCGGATAGATGAGTTATTGTCGGGATGGTAGCCCAGACCGGGTTCGATATACAGGCCTAAGTGACCGGTCATGTCGTATTGCAGACCGGCGGCGGCCCTGAGTGTCCACTGCAATGGCTTTTCATGGAGACTCTCGCGTCTGGTTGTGATATTGTCTTTAATGTCTGTTACCTGACCCTTGAGCCGGCCTTTTATCAGTTTTTCGGCCGACACTCCGGCTACCGCATATGTACGGATTCTCTTCCATCTGGCTAAGCCCACATGGACATCAAGAGGTATGCCGATATAGTGCAGTTCCTGTTCTCCTTCGGCCGAGCTCAGGTCGCCGCTGTAGCTGAAGTCAGAAGTGTGCCGTGAATATTGCACACCGGTTTCTATCGCGATATTGTTCCATAGCAGATAGCTGAATTTTACCCCGACACGTAGTGGTAGATGATGGCGCATATCGAATTGGCGTGTATTGAACGAGTTGACCGATCGGGATTTCACAAGAAGGGGCTGGTCGGTGTAGATGCCGTCATCGGCGACCATCGACCTCAGTGATGCGAACCGGTCGATATGTCCTGTATTTCCGGCGCCGCTTCCCAATGCTCCTGAGGTGAATACCGACAATGTCAGACGGCTGTCATGTCGGGTGTTGATTGGCAATGGTTTTCCGCCGGAATATTCTCGATAGGTATAGTCTTCATTTCTGCGTACCGTATTGTCACGCCGGTCGGTCGTTCTGTTATGTTGTTCATCGGTCGTACAATCGGGTGTCTCACCGACATTTACCTGCTCGGTAGGTCGGGTGGTTTCTGCTGTCTGTTCACTCTCGGTTCCTCTATTCTGAATTGTCGCCGGACAGTGTGGAACAGGCAGATCGTCAGGTCGTTGCCGGGAAAGAGGCCTGTCAGATATGTCGGTCGGTGCTGTGGTCGTACTATTGTCGGTGCCATGGTCTGCAATTGTAGGCATCACGGGATCGGGCAATGTAGTGTTACCGACAGATAGCCATACTATCAGAGCGATAGCGGCGGCCGACGCCGTTGCCACCGATATGCTTTTCAGCCACAGAGGGATAAACCGCTGTTGTCCCGGAGTTCCGGTTCCCTGTCCGGATACCGGAATCCCGGCTTTCAGATCCCGGGAGAGCGCTTCCCACAGGCCGTCGGGCTCCTGCATCTCGAAACCTTCAAGCCTGTCGCTGAGATATTCAGTCCATTTATCCTTGTCGTCCATAAGTATCCATGTGTTTTGTGATTTCCTTTGCCAGGGTAGCCTTAGCCCTGTGAAGTTGTGAGGCCGATGTGTTCTCGCTTATTCCGAGAAGCCGTGCTATATCCTTGTGAGACTGTCCGTCAAGCACATGTAGGTTGAATACAGTTCTATATCCCTCGGGTAGCTGGCGTATCAGTCTGTGAATCATCTCGGGAGGTATTTCCTCCGCCTCCGGGGGCTCTATATCCTCCTGTCTGTATGTGACTGTCTCGTCTTCAAGTGATGTAAGCGGGAGTTTACGCCGGCTTCTTATAAAAGACAGCGATTCATTGATTACAATCTTCGTAAGCCAGGATTTAAGAGAGACGGCGCCTTTGTAGGTAAAATCTCCTATCGAGGAGAAAATTTTTATGAACGAGTCCTGAAGAACATCCTTGACATCCTCATCGTCGGCTATATAACGCGAACATACGGCAGTGAGATGCCCGATGTAACGGGAGTACATCAGTCTCATTGCCGTACGGTCTCCTCGCTTGACGAGGTCGGTAAGAGTCTGTTCGTCAGGCTCAGACATGTGGTCTCGGGATCAGTTGATTCTTGTAGCCCTGATGAGGGAGGCATGGTCGGCCCCGTCAATTGTTTTTCTCAGGGCCAGACTGAATTCTGCGGTTTTAGGACCTGAGAACGAGTTCCAGCGCAGTTTGATTTTCACAGGGCCGGTCGCGTCGCCGAAGTACTTGTTAAGGTTGAACGCAATGAATGCATCGCCCCATGCACCGTGGGTGTCTCCCTTGGCGTCGTGACGCAGTTCAAACTCGTTGGGGTCATCGGGATTGACTCCCGAGAGAAGATTGATGTGGTGTACTGTACCTGACATGCCCCAGCGAGTGCGAAGTCTCAGTGTCAGGTAGCCATCTTCGGCGACTGTCACCCAGTTGCGCATGATCTCCACCGGGTCATTGCCATAGCTGGCGGCATCCTCTTCGTCGACAAAAGGTACCGGGAGTTTCGTGCGGATGTCATCCATCCAGTTGACTTTGACATACTGGCGGTCATCCCCGGGCTTTTTCCCGACAGGAGTATAGTTGACAAAAGCGCGTACTTCTTCCTCACCAAATGGAGATTCGGTCATATTAGAGGGATAAATATCTGTCTTATCGTCAAGTACCATCATGAAGCCGCCATCGGTCTGCGGGCATACTGTCACGACAGCTGTGGGATACACCATTGTGTAGTCGTAGTCATCGTCATCATCACATGATGTAAATGTCGCGCTTACCAGCGGCAGCGTAATGGCAGATAAAAACAGTTGAGTCTTGTTCATATAAATATAGTGTTTAAAGGTTTGTACACTCTTTAAATGACAGAATGACGTAAACCTTGCATGGGTTGTACCGGATTTGATTTATTTTAACTTTTAAACATATATCTGAACCATACATACTATGGATACTGTTATGGTTAAGTTATATCCGGACAGTTACTCAGAGGGTGGGGATGTCGAGCCAGCGGGTGCCGGGAGTGACCCGTGAGATGTAGCGTCTGAGGAAAGCGCGGGTGTCGGCAACGATTGTCTTATCGCGGTCGAAGTGTGTGTTATACAGCAGGTGTGATATCTGTATGTTCTTCTGTCTCAGGGCTTCGAGTGCCAGAAGTGTATGACTGATGGAGCCGAGGCGTCCGTTGGTCACAAGTGCTACAGGGATGTTGCGTGTCGCCGGATAGTCGATGGTCCAGAATGTGTCGGTCAGCGGAACCATCAGTCCGCCGGCTCCCTCTATTAACGTTATATCATATTGATTGTCAAGAATATCGGCACATCGGTCGATCAGATCGAGGTCTATATCACGGCCATCAATCGCGGCGGCGAGTTGTGGCGAACATGGATAACTGAATATAACCGGAGCTGTAGTATGATCAATGTCAGCGGGTTGCATCCCGATTCCCATTATGTGGCGGTGTACATCTATATCTTCAGAGTAGTCGCGGTTGCCTGTCTGTACAAATTTCATGGTTATCACCCTGTTGCCTTCTTCGGTCAGTTTTCTGGCCAGAAAGCCTGTGGCGTAACTCTTGCCTGCGTCTGTATCGATGCCGCTTATAAATATCTTCATCGTTTTTGAAAAATTATTGATGTAGAGTTGTATTCGAGTCTGTTCAATGTGCTGTCAATGAGGAGTCTGCGCAGTGTGGCGGTAGATGCTGTTCCGGCAGCGTTCACCCCGGTAAGCCGCATGTGATCAATGAGCTGGCGGGTGTTGCTGAATTTCTCAGTATGGTGATCGGTGTTGAAATATAGAATATCACAACCGTCTGACAATGATTGCCTTATTCTATCCGGCGAAACATAATTGATTGATACACCTGTTGCTTGGGCCAATGACCCGTAAGTGCCGGTGGTGTAGAGTGTTATGGCGGCCATCCCGCCCGGCTTCAATATACGTTCGATCTGCCTTATGGCTGAGCATGGAGAATTGAACCATTGTATGGTTGAGGCGCTGACAACCAGGTCGATACTGTTGTCGTTGAGTTCAAACAGGCGTGCTTCGGCATCGTCTGCGATGCCGATGATGTTCTCATTTCCGCTACATACTGACGGCATTGTAAGATCCCATAGTTCGAGTCGGCTGATTTTAAGAGTATTGGCGTAGATCGCTGTCAGTCTGCCAACTCCGGCGCCTATCTCGATGGCATACTCATAGGGCGTGGTTCTCCTTGATGAGAATTGAATCAGATTACGGGCAAGTGATTCAGCGACACTATGTTGAGATGTGGCTTTGCTGTCATAGGTCTCACGTGATTCGCCAAATCGGGAAGCTACGCGTCTTTTATTGACGACAAGACGGTTTATAATTGCTTGGAAATCCGGTAAATGAGGTCTGTTTATCTGTATTGTCGGAGTATGGGTCCATGCATAGAGCTGGTTTGCAGTCGGAAAAATCATGTCACGGGAACCGATTACGGCTAAGTCCCAGTGCATTGATTGTCCGGCGGTTACATCATGGGCGCGTTTACCTAATATTCTGAGTTCCTCCCTGAGAGATCCGATAGTACGGGCCGGTGCCTTTTTATTGAAATGAGTGAAAGCTTCGGCCGAACCGCACATACGTCGGTTGAAACGATATAATGTAGTATCGGACAGTGTGTTAAGTGTGCCGTTGAATATCTCTTCAGGTATTCCGGCGTTATTATCGACGGGTGTGGGCGTTCCGTTGATGGCTACAGACAGAGTGACAGGCAAACAGAGGCGGGGAATAATGCGGTTCGCTTCCATTACGCCCATAGACCATGCCAGCACAATGATTTCCCGATAGCAGACAAGTGATGATGTATCGAATGTCTCGTCGGTATAGTCCCATGTTACTGCGATATCGTAGCCCGGGTAGTCGAGTGCGGCAAAGGGGGTCGGGTCCATTCCCCATCCTGCCATCAACAGGATAAGGTGTCGGCTGTCATTCTGTTTTATGAATGAAATATTCATGTATTCAGGTATTTATTGAGGGCTTCGAGAAGACGTCCGACGTCTCCTGAAGTCATCGAGGCACTGAGACTCATGCGCAGACGTTCGGTCCCGGGGGGTACGGTGGGAGTACGTATCGGAAGTACGTTTATTCCTTCATTGTCAAGCTTTCGGGATAGTTCCACGGTGCGTTTTGCATCACCGATGACGAGGGGTTGTATATGACTTGGCTGATATTGCAAACCGGTGATCAGGCTCAGCCCGTCGGCCAGCTGTCGGCTCAGCCCGGCAAGATGCTGACGTTCAGAGTCCATTGCTGTGAGTTTACGTAGAATGAATGTTGACCATGCCGCATTGAACGGAGGCAGTACTGTGGAGAATATGAGCGACCGGCAGTGGTTGACAGCCAGCTGTTTCAGCTGCTCTGACATGATCGCGTATGCACCCATGGAAGCGGCGGCTTTGCCCAGCGTCCCTACAATTACATCCCAGGCACCGGGCTCCGTACTGCTTGCGGCAAGTCCCAGGCCCTGCTGTCCTGTGACACCGAGAGCGTGTGCTTCGTCGATATACAGCATGATCCCCGGGTGCCGTTTCCTGATGGCAATCAGTTCCTCGACCGGCGCCGAGTCTCCGTCCATCGAGTAGACACTCTCGACGATGACAAGTGTGTTGCCGCCATCGGGACGGCGCGCTTCGATAAGCCGTTCAAGATGTTCCATATCATTGTGGCGGAAGCGTGTCCATTCACACTTCGCCAGCATGATGCCGTCGATGATGCTGGCGTGTACAAGCCTGTCGGCCAGTATGAGCGTGTCTCTGTCGGTGATGGCGGGGATAAGACCTGAGTTGGCGTGATAGCCGCTGTTGAACATCAGTGCCGGCCGGCCATATAGACTGGCCAGTGTTGTCTCGAGTTCGAGGTAATACTTCTGTGTGGCGGCGAGCAGTCTTGATGCCGATGAGGTGAGCATGGCTTCTGACGCTGCCGGTGTCAGCATGAACTCGCGGCGCAGGTCTGGCCGTAAGGCCAGTCCCATATAGTCATTGGTCGAGAAATCGAGCGTGCCGGTATCTGACCGGTCAGCCGGAATGTGACGTAGATTCCCTGCCGACTCAAGGTCTGTAAGTATATCGTTGACATTCATCGCGGCAGCATTTCTATGAGTTGGCGGCACAGGTATACGAGATCCTCGTCGGGTGTGACATATGGTGGCATTATATATACGTTGCATCCGAATGGTCTTATCCACACACCTCGTCTGACACACTTACGCTGAAAGTCGCCTACATTGACAGGTTCGCGGGTCTGGACTACACCGATTGATCCTAATACCCGTACATCGGCAACCGAATCGAGATCTGCGGCCGGTGCCAGTTCGCGTTCCATGATCGCGGCCATATGCGATACGCGCCGGGCCATGTCACACCCGTCGAGGAGGCGAAGCGAAGCAATTCCTACGGCACAGGCCAGAGGGTTGGCCATATATGTGGGGCCATGCATCAGGACTCCTGCCTCACCGTTCGAGATTGTGTCGGCAACATCGCGTGTGGTCATGACGGCGCTAAGTGTGAGATAACCGGCCGTGAGACCTTTGCCTATGCACATGATATCGGGCTTGACACCGGCGTGTTCGCATGCCCACATACGGCCTGTGCGCCAGAATCCGGTCGCTATCTCGTCGAAAATCAGAAGTATACCGTATCTGTTACAAAGCCGTCTTGCCTCTCTGAGATACTGCGGATGGTAGAACCACATACCGCCGGCTCCCTGTACCACCGGTTCGAGAATAAGAGCGGCAAGGGTGTCATGGTGTTCCCTGACAATGGCCTCGAGCGGAGCTATATCCTCCGGATTCCATTCGCCATTGAAGCGTGAGCGTGGCTGAGGTGCGAAGAACCTGACAGGCAGAGCCGGTCCGAAAGCTCCGTGCATGCCTGTCACCGGGTCACAGACGCTCATAGCGTTCCAGGTGTCACCGTGGTATCCCGACCTGATGGTGACGAAATCGGTCTTAGTATGGTTGCCAGACCTTGAGATTGCATATTGAACAGCCATCTTCATCGCCACCTCGACGGCGACCGAGCCTGAGTCTGCGTAGAAAATATTGTGCATCGATGCAGGAGCATGGCCAAGTAGCATCTTTCCGAGGGTAATAGCCGGTTCGTGGGTCAGTCCGCCGAACATGATGTGCGACATACGGTCAATCTGAGCCTTTGCCGCCTCGTTGATCACCGGATTGTTATATCCGTGTATCACACACCACCATGAAGACATGCCGTCAATGAGGCGTGTGCCGTCGGCGAGGTAAATATAATTGCGGTCGGCATGATCGACCAAATATGTAGGTAGCGGATTTATCGTCGAAGTGTATGGGTGCCACAGATGCCGGCGGTCCCAGTCGTCGTGTAGAATGTCCTGGTTCATATTCGAGATTCTTGCTGTTTGGCTCGCAAAGTTACGAACTTTATCGGGTAAGGAGATGTTACATCTTAATAAATCTTATAGAATTTAAATGAAATTACTATGAAAAAGACTTTTTTAATTGTTCTGACTGCCGGTGTGACGCTATGTGGCGGATATAGATCGGAAGCGCGTGATGTGGTGCCTGATGCTCCGGTACAGGTGGGTGGTGTGGGGCCTGTGGTGGCAGGATCGGTATCTCCGGCACAGTTGCCTTCCAAGGCCCGCAGGCTTATAGATAAGCTTGGTGTCCGTGTAACGGAATGTGAGCGTGAGTATGCTTCGGGAGAGTATGAGGTTAAACTGGACTCGGGGATCGGAATGGAGTTCAGCAAGGATGGCGATATCATGGAGATAGATGCTCCCGGTTACGGATTATTAGGTTCGGATTTCATCAGGGAGATGGTGCCTGAACGTCTGTATTCAAATCTCAGGGAGCTTAAACTTGATGGTGCGGTCAATTCGATCGAGTCGAAGCGAGATGGTTTTAAGGTTGAGTTTTCGGGATCTCTGTATGAGGAGGGTTTTTTCAGTCCCAAAGGCGATCTGATCGCGTTGTCGTATGACTGACCGTGCTGTTTTGCGCTGATCTTGTGTCTGATCGCATGTTCAGCAACTGTGCATGTCAGCTGGGCTCCCCATCAGATACGTTGAACCGTAAATTCTTTCTACGCTTAGCTCCGAAAGCGTTCTGTGTAGAATATTGAGATGGAACGATGAACGCAAATTACGGAAATTGGTCATCCGGAGTGACCATCGGTTCAGTTTTGTTATCAGGCCTGTTAAGCATAGACAGATAAGGGAGCAGACAGGGTTTAAGAAAATGAATATATACAGACAGAAGGCTACCGCAGTCATAAGATGCGGCAGCCTTCTGTCTGTATATTGTATGGCCGGTGTTTTCTCCGGCGAGTGCGGGTTACTTTATGTTGTCGATGAATTCGCGGAGACCTTCTGTATCGGGGTTGAATTCGAGCAGGCGGGTAAAGTAGGCTTTGGCGGCCTCTTTGTCGCCTGAGATGAGCGCATAGTTGCCCATGCGGTTGAGCATCTGGGTGTATATGCTTTTCTGTGTCTCGGCGTTCTCGGGCTTCTTGTCCAGAATGTCGACAACGGCTTTGAAGGCGTTGAATGTCTCCTCGTTGTCCTTGCTGTCGTTCCTGAGGTAGATGAGGATGGCTTTGGTCTGTGCTATGCGGGCGTTGTCGGGCACACGCTCCATGACAACGTCAATGGTCTGCAGGCCTTTCTCGATCATGGGGTTGCGTGTCTCGGGAACGGTGTCGGACATAGCGGCGTTCTGGTAGCGGCGTGCCAGCATATAGAGGTCGTTGGTGCTGTAGTCGCCGGCGTCGATGAATTTCTGGTATGCCTCGGCGGCCTCGTGGTATTTTTTCGCACCTGAATAGGCGGCGCTGAGGTCTTTATAGATGTCGACCTTCTCGGGGGCTACTTCGAGTGCTTTCTGATACTCCAGAATGGCGAGGCTGTCCTGCTCCAGTTTCTGGAGCACATCGGCATAGGTGGTGTAGTCGTTGGCTACGAAGCCACCCTTGGGGTTGGCGAAGAATATTTTGGCTAATTCAAGTGCTTCGCTGTTCTTTTCAAGTGCGGCCATGTCAAGGAACTGCATGCGCTGCATGTATATGTTGGCCGGATCCTGTGAGAGGAGTTTGCCTGCAAGGTCGAAAGATTCCTGATATTTTTTACCGAAGTAGAGGAGACCGACGTAGCGCTGCTCGTCTTTGGGGAAGTGGTTGGGGTTCTGGATGTACTTTCCATACTGGTCGGCGGCCATGGTGAGCTGATTGTTTTCATAGTATTTTTCGGCGAGTTCGCGCTGGGCGAGAGCTGAGTCGGGGTTCTTCTCGAGGAGTTCCTTCAGCTTGTTGATAGCAAAGGTCGGGTTGACGTGGAAATAGGTGCGTGCATATTTCACGTATGCCTCGGGGTGGGTGTTGTCGGTGTCGTACATCTGTGCCATGTCGTATAGAGAGGCGGCTTTACCTACGTCCTCGCCTGCGGCCATGTCTGCTTCGAGTATAAATGGAGCGGGGCTTTTCTTATCGGCTTTTTTTGCATCGGCAATAGTTTTGTCTATCTCCTTGGCATAAGCTACAGGATCGGCTGTGAAATATGCGCGGGCGATCTCGGTGATGAGATCGGCGTCTTTTTTGGCCAGTGATTTGGCTTTCTTGAACTGGGTTTCGGCGGCCGATTTGTTACCCTGCCTGAGAGCGATGGCTCCGAGTCCGACGTAGTTGTATCCGTTCTCGGGGTTGGCGGCGAGTCCGGCATCGAAGTATTTCTGTGCCTCGGCGATGTTTCCGGCCTGGAGTCTGATCTGTCCCAGATAGTAGTTGGCCACGGCCTTGTCGGTGGAAGGATCGCTGATGGTTTTTTCGAGGATTATTGTTGCTTCCTCGGGCTGGTCGGCGCGATAATATTCGACACCGTCATAGTAACCTTGCTGGGCGCTGAGGCTTATGGCCGAGCCCAGAACGGCGAGTGAAAGTAGTTTGAATTTCATGATGGTTTATTGTTATTTTTTCGGTTATTTGAAATTAATCTGCATAGGATTTTCAGTAAGAACCGGATCAGCTCAGCGTTACGACACGTGGCCGTACGGTGCTGGGCAGTACTCCGGTGGACATTATCACTTTCTGTCCGCGCCATCCTGTGACGAAGACATAGAAAGCATGGGCCGCGGTACCTGAATAGCCTGTGTTGACCATATACATGGAGCGGTATAGCGGGTACTTGCCGTCGAGTATGTAGGCCTGGTAGGGCTGGTATGAGTCGAGGCTGTCGTCAAGGCGTACCCTCAGCACCTTTATGTCGTCGCTGAAGCCCATATCGGTCACATCCTCATTGTCGAGCCTTGCCGCACGTTGCTCGGCCGAAAGGTCGGCTCCGCTCATGTCGGATGATATCCAGCTCACTCCGATGACACCCATAGCGTTTCTGTTGTTCTTAACGGCTTCGAAGACGGCTTTATTGTCGCCCTGTGCAAAAACATTGCCGGTGAGCTGGCGGCCATCCATCAGGGAGTCCCGCATGAAACGTACGGTGCTCGAGCCCGAGTGGTCGAAGACTACGCTGATGTCTCCGAGAGGACTGGGCTGCAGGTCTCGCCAGGTTCGGTACCTGCCGTCGAGTATGTCGGTTATCTCGCTGACTGTTATCTCATTCAGCGGATTATCCTTGTTTACAATCAGAGCTATGGCATCGACGGCGATGCGGGTTGTGTGTGGAGCCCGGCCGGCGTTGCGCAACATTTTTATTTCGGTGGCTTTGAGTTCACGCGATATGACGGCAGTCGAGGCGCGACCCTTGAGCAGTGAGTCTACGCAGGCGTTCTCGTCAATATACATCGGCAGGACCGTCATTCTGGGGTTGATAAACTCGAAGACGTCGATCTCCTGCTGCATGATGTTCTGGAAAGATGCGTCGCAGGCCATGACTGCGATGTTGCTGCTGTTGATGCCTCGGGATGCCTTGGTGCCGTTTTGCCTGGATCCGTTACCCGACGAGCAGGCGGTCATGGCTGACAGGACCATGACGGCCATGCATAATGTCTTGGAATATAAAGTCATTTTAATTGTTCTGGATATTTTATATAGCGTGAACTTGCGTTTTCAGACCGGAGTGCCGATGCCTTTGTACAGGCGGTAGCCACGGTATATTCCGTACAGGATGAGGATGACGCCGCACACGTAATTCAGCACGGGCCAGGGCTGGGCCATCCTGCCCCATCCGAACAGGTCTATGAAGAACAGTATGCCCATCCCTATATAGACCATTATCATGAATATCGCCATAGCGATGAGAGCACCCTTCGGTATCACGCTACGTCTTTTATCATCAGTCTCCATAAATAAATAATTTTAATCGTTAAGTTAAAATAATGTAGGTCGGTGTCCGCGCGGAGATCCGTTATATAAAATAAACGTCGCGGAATGTATAAAGTTCGGCAGGGAGACACAATGCGTCGCTTTCAACCCCCAAAGGTATGAAATTCTGAAAAGATTTCCTAATCACACTCGGCGAGGGGTATTTTTTTATTGAATTTTATGAATAATGAATAGAACTGAATTAAACTTATTACAAAATGTGAAATCCGAAACTGATGCAGACCTTACTTTTAACCTTCAGGTCTGTTTCCGGTCAATTCTTTCTCTTTTCCCGGTCACGATGGAACCCCATCGCTTCCTCAGAAAGCTCAGAATTGCCTCGAAAACAGCCTCTGAATGTTAATTTGTAATAAGTTTAAATCAGTTCATAGTCTGAATCATATAATTGTACTAATTTTGTGTAAAATGAATTGAAATCAGGTCACAGGAATAATATAGGATAATATGAGTATACTGGCACCACTGGCCGAGCGTATGAGGCCCACGACGCTCGATGGTTATATCGGGCAGACACATCTGGTCGGTGACGGGAACATACTCCGGCAGATGATCGACGGGGGTAATGTGTCGTCGATAATCCTGTGGGGGCCGCCCGGAGTGGGTAAGACCACACTGGCACGTATCATAGCCCAGTCGTCAAAGAGTCCGTTCTACACGCTGTCGGCGGTCAGCTCTGGTGTCAGGGAGGTGCGTGAGGTTATCGACAAATGCCGTGCCGACTCTTCGAGTATGTTCTCGACGGGGCGGCCGATACTGTTTATCGACGAGATACACCGCTTCAGCAAGTCTCAGCAGGACAGTCTGCTTGGCGCTGTCGAGAGCGGTATCGTCACGCTGATAGGGGCTACGACAGAGAATCCGTCGTTCGAGGTTATAAGACCGTTGCTGTCACGTGCCCAGGTATATGTGCTCAAGCCGCTGGAGGCACCCCAGCTACGCGAGCTTCTTGACAGGGCTGTGACGACTGACATAGTGCTTTCCAGACGCCAGGTGGAGGTCAGGGAGACCGACGCTTTGTTCCGTTTCTCGGGCGGTGATGCCCGCAAGCTGCTCAATATCCTTGATCTGCTGATGCAGTCGACGCCTGCCGACAGACCTATTGTCATAGATGACGAGTCGGTCACAAAGCGTCTTCAGCAGAATCCGGCGGCCTATGACAAGAACGGTGAGATGCATTATGACATTATCTCGGCGTTCATAAAGAGTGTCAGAGGCAGTGATCCGGATGCCGCGGTGTATTGGCTTGCGCGTATGATAGAGGGCGGGGAGGATCCGGAGTTCATAGCGCGCCGTCTTGTGATACTGGCGTCGGAAGATATCGGTCTGGCCAATCCTAACGCTCTGCTTCTGGCCAACGCCACGTTTGACGTTATATCTAAGATCGGAATGCCGGAGGGACGTATCCCATTGGCTGAGTGTACGATCTATCTGGCGACATCGGCAAAGAGCAATTCTGCATATATGGCTATCAACAGTGCGTTGGCAAGGGTTAAGGATACGGGGGATCTTCCCGTGCCGCTACATATAAGGAACGCACCGACATCGCTGATGAAGGAGGTTGGATATGGTGCTGATTACAAATATGCTCATGATTATCCGGGGCATTTTGTCCGGCAGCAGTTTCTGCCGGATGCCATTGACGGCACGCGGTTCTGGCAGGCGGCTGACAATCAGGCTGAGATGGCACTCGCCGAACGTCAGCGCCAACGCTGGGGCCGGTGATTTAAAGCGCAGATTAATGTCTGCCATCCGGTGGGGATTTGAAGCGCGGATTCTTTTTACACTTCGTTCCGAAAGCGTTCTGTGTTGATAATTAAGGTTGAACGGAAATCGCAGATTAGAAGTTTGCCGTCCGGATGTCAGGTTATTAACCGCAAATTACGCGAATTACGCAAATTATTTTTTGGGGGAGAGAACGAAATCGAACTTTATCGATCGTCCTTTCCTAATAATTTGCGTAACTTGCGGTTGAAAATTTCCCTCCGGATGGCTTCATTTAATCTGCGAAATCTGCGCTTTAAACCTGTAGCCGGATGGTCAGTTCTGTGCCTTAGAAGATTGTGTACATGTAGCGAGACAGATTCTTACGTAGATCCTCAAGGGCTCTCGATATGTGATAGTGTACTGTAGCCTGAGATATGTTGAGTTTCCCGGCTATCTCTTTGTAACTCATTGAATCACGATGACTCATCGTGAATACTTTGCGACGTTGCGGCGGCATCTGTTCGATTGCTTCGTGCAGGTGTCTGATCAGTTCGTCGCTATTGTCTTCATTGTCGGTAGTCTCGGTTTCCTCCTGTCGTCTTGCCATGGCATACAGTTCTACTATACGCCGGTGTTTCAGCATATTGAATATAGAATTCCGTGTCATCCTGAACAGATAGTCGTTCATGGAGCGTATCTGTGTGAGTGTGTCACGTTGCTCCCAGAGGGAAAGGAATACGTCCTGGACCACATCGTCGGCTTCAACCGAGTCGCCAAGCAGGTGACGTGCCAGGTTGTGTACGCGTGGCGCGTATTCTGCATATATGTCGGCCAGTATCTGCCGGTCAATTGTTTTATGTGGTTTGTCGGTTTTCATGCTGTTACAAAGATAATGCACTATTATTATGTATATATTAAATTTGTTGTCATTAATATAATTTAATAAATATATTTATATTTTAGTATAAGCAGACTGTCCGTTTCGGATATATGATTGTCTTCTTAATATATTTTATGCAAAATAAGAATTAATCATTATCATGAAAACAAGACTATCATTATTCTTAACGATGATGCTTGCATCCGTAGCAATGGGATGCAGCGACGATGAAGAGGTAAAGGATAACGTTTATCTTTACACTACATCTGCCTCGGTGGATGCAGAGGCGGGTATGTTGTCTGTAACGATAGCTTCGCAGGGCATCTGGACTGCGACAGCCGGCGAATCATGGGTATCGGTCGATCCTGCTTCCGGCAGTATTACGGGACACACGGCAGTGCATGTATCATATGAGGCCAATACAGATACCGAGCCACGTACGGCTATGGTCGAGTTCAGGGCCGGAGATATCAGGACGCAGTTGACACTCACTCAAAAAGGTAATAAGTGACACCCGACTCTGAAGAAACACTACAGGCGCTCCTTGTCAGGTTTGTCAGGGACCGTTCAGGTCTGACGCTCTCGCAGCAACGGTATTGTGAGCGTGTGATCGATTCACGTCAGGTCGACATGCGGTTTCTGGACGGTCTGCTCGAAGAGGAGTGGGGGAAGACCGGTGTGGAGGCCGATCAGCCGAAGCTTGAGGCCATATGGTGTGAGATAGAAAGGAATATCGATGTAAGGAAACGTGCTGTGCGTCTGAATGCGATAAAGCGTTGGATCGGAGTTGCGGCTGCAGCCTGTGCTGTTTTTGTTGCCGGATATACGGTATCGCGGTTCATGTCGGAGCCTGTGGCTGTAGAAACCCGTTCATTGCTTGCCGCCCACGGCAGCATAGGGGAGTTTGAGCTTCCCGACGGCACGCGTGTATGGCTCAACGGCGGCAGTATGCTTACATATGATACCGGTATGATGGCCGGCGACGAGCGGTCTGTAAGACTTAACGGAGAAGGATATTTTGAGGTTAGCCATGACAGTGAAAGACCGTTCAGAGTTAATATGAACGATATGGTCGTCGAGGTTCACGGAACGGTGTTCGATGCACGCAGTTCGTCATATAATCTTGCCGAGGAGGATGTCATACTCGAGGAGGGGTCGGTGAGTGTCACATACCCCGGACTCAGAAAGCCGCAGATGCTTGTTCCGGGTCAGCGTCTGTGCCTGAATACAAAGAGCCGGCAGGTGACGCTGACCTCTGTCAATGCGTCATATTACGGTAACTGGCGGACACCCAAGATAGTGTTCGACAACGCTACTGTCGAGGAGATCGCCACGACGCTCGGCCGCCGTTACAATATGTCGTTCAACATAAGGCTTACCTGCAATCAGGACAAGCGGCTGTCAATGACGGTTGGAAACGAGACCTTTGAAGAGGTGATACCGGTATTGACCACTCTGCTGAGGGCACGTGTCAGTGTCGAGGGGCGTAATGTCACAATAAGGAATTAATAAATCAATCATTAATATCACTAATATCCATGACTAAAACCAGTAAATCAAATTCAAGGCTGAGGCTGTCGGCTATTCTGGTATCGATGTTCATCGGGCTGGCCGCTATGGCACAGTTGCCCAAGGTAAGTATCGATGTCCGGAATGTAACGGTCAAGAGCATGCTTCAGCAGATCGAGTCGCAGTGCAACTATACCGTTGCCTATGCCGACAGTGACATACCGGTCGACAGGATTGTGACGGTGAAGGCCGTCGATAAATCCATCGACGCGATAATCAGGGATGTGCTGCCTGACGTCAATGTTCAGGTTCACGGTACCAAGATAATCATCACACGTAATCACAGTTTGCAGGAGGGTGATACCTCTGCGACTAAGTCAGCGATAACCGTAAGCGGTCGTGTGACTGATGACAGCGGAGAGCCGGTAGTCGGAGCGTCGGTGATCCAGAAAGGTACTACCGTGGGAACCGCCACCGATCTTGACGGAATGTATACCCTGACACTTAAGTCGGGTTCTCCGTCAGTGCTGACTGTGAGTTATATAGGTTGCAAACCGCAGGAGATAAAACTGAGGCAGGGTCAGGTTCAGGCCGATGTGACGATGCAGAATGACGTGCAGGCACTTGACGAGGTTGTCGTCATAGGTTACGGAGCTCAGAACAAGCGTGATGTCACCACTTCCATATCGTCGATCAAGGCCGATGATTTCGCGGCCACACCTACATCTGATTTCCGTGACGCTATGGCGGCCAAAATGCCGGGTGTACAGGTGACACAGCTTGGCGGTGATCCGTCGGGAAGCGTGTCGGTGCGTGTACGTGGCATCCAGTCGGCGACATCGGGCAATGATCCGCTGTATGTGATCGACGGCATAGTGTCTGACCAGCGGGCGTTCGCCAATCTTGAGAGTGGTGATATAGAGAGCCTTGAGGTGCTGAAGGACGCCTCGGCGGCCGCTATCTACGGTTCGCGTGGCTCATGTGGTGTCGTTATGATCACCACAAAGCGGGGCAAGTCTGAGAAGCCGGTGATCAGTTATGACGGAATGTTCGGAGTCTCGACAGTGGCAAAGAAAATCGATATGCTAGGTGCTCATGATTTTGCCCGTTTGTTTGCTGAAGCGCGTAACGGTGCGTATCTGGCCGAGGTAAGCGGTGCTTCGATCGATGATCCCATGTCGGTGCGTCCGCAGACCTATCATCGTATCAATCCCATCATAACCCAGTATATTCTTGACGAGGCCGGCACGTTGCCCGAGACCGACTGGCAGGATGAGATTTTCCGCTCGGCCATCACTACAAAGCATTATGTGTCGGTATCGGGAAAGACTCCGACACTCAGCTATTATGCCGGACTCAATTATCTGTATCGCGAGGGTACGGTCATAAACTCAGATTTCGAGCGTTACGGTGCCCGTGTCAATCTTGACGGTACAATAGGGCGATTCAGGTATGGTATAAATTTCTCGCCATCCTACTCGATGACCAATCAGGTGAGTGCCGATGCCCAGTATGGCAGTGACGGCATAGTGGCCACCGCGCTGATGTGTGCGCCGATATTTCCCGTATACAATGCCGACGGTTCGTACAACTGGGATATGAACGGACTGCTCCGTACAGACCCGTGGGACACTCAGCTCAATGAGGTGCTCAACCCCGTAGCTCTGGCCAACGAGATCGAGGACCGGCGTGAGAAAGTCAATGTATTGGGTAATGCCTATGCGCAGTATGAGTTTGTCAAAGGTCTTACATACCGTGTGACCATGGGGATGGACTACTATAGCTATGACCGTCGTTACTACCGTCCGTCGACACTGCCGCTGAGGGGATACAAATACTACGATTCACCCTCACAGCCAAAGGCCATCAACCAGAAGAACAATTACTATCACTGGACGATATCCAACCAGATCAACTACAACCGTACGTTCGGCGATCACCGTATCAATGCCGTCGCTGTCTATGAGGCCGAGCATCAGACCATCTCGACGGCTAAAATTACGGGCACCGGTGTCATAGGTGATGACAAGATACATACTACGAAAGGTAAGACAATCGATCCTGACGAGACATATGACGACCGTTATTCTTATACGTTCCAGTCATGGCTTCTTCGCGGACAGTATACATGGAAGGGGCGTTACATGCTGTCGGCCTCGATACGCGGTGACGGCTCGTCACGTTTTGCAAAGAATACCCGCTGGGGCTATTTCCCGGCCGCATCGATGGGTTGGCGTATCAATGAGGAGCCGTTCATGAGGGGTGTCAGCTGGGTCAGCGATCTGAAACTGCGTCTGTCGGTAGGTCAGACAGGTAATGCCCAGATCGGCAACTTCGAGCATCTGGCGCTTTATTCAAGTTCGCAGATGGATCTAGGCAACGGACTCGTATCCCAGTACTATCCGCAGAAGATCTCGAACGACGATCTGGGCTGGGAGAAGAATACACAGTGGAACCTGGGTGTGGATTTCAATCTTTTCCACGGTTATTTCGGCATGAATATCGACATGTATACGTCTAAAACCACCAATATGCTGTTTGATGTGCCTGTGTCATCGGTATCGGGACAGACAACATCTAAGGTAAATATCGGGTCTATGCAGAACCGTGGTGTCGAGCTTCAGCTTAATTCCCGTCACAGTTACGGTGACTTCAGCTATGCGTTCACGGCTAACTGGTCGCTCAACCGCAACAAGGTGCTGGCACTCGGCAACGAGAATGCCGATATAATCAAGGAGGCTTCTTATTCGGGTGCTTATTACATTACGCGAGTTGGTCAGCCTGTGGGCTGCTATTACCTGCTGGTACAGGACGGCGTGTTCCGCAATCAGGAAGAGCTTGACTCGTATCCCCATTTCGCCGCAACGAGAGTCGGCGACTTCAGGTTTGTCGATGTAAACGGTGACGGAGTGATAGACCAGGATACCGACCGTGCTATTGTGGGTAATTACATGCCTGACTTCTATTATGGATTCGGGGTCAATCTAAGCTACAAGGGCTTTGATCTGGCTGCCAGCTTCCAGGGCGTCTACGGCAACGAGATACTTAACCTTGAGCGTCGTTATCTGCTGAACATGGAGGCATCGTCAAATATGATGGCCGAGTCGCTTGACCGTTGGCCCTACGGCAATCTTAACCGTGCGACACGTAAGTCGACCGGGCGCAACGGTGCCTCGACGTCAACCTTTCATATCGAGGACGGATCGTACCTGAGACTTCAGAATCTCTCGATAGGCTATACAGTGCCGGCATCGTTCACACGCCGGTTCCATGTGAACAATCTGCGTGTCTATGTGCAGGGAAACAATCTGTTCACCTGGACAAAGTATACAGGATATAACCCTGAGGCCAACAAGCATAATGATGATGCCCTTCGGCCCGGCGAGGACTACGGCGCATATCCCGTATCCCGCACTTTCTCGGTAGGTCTCAATATAACACTATAATCTCAACTGATACATCATGAAATATCTGATTAATATATTGACCTGTGCGTCGTTTCTGGTGCTTGCTTCGTCGTGTGGCGACGACTTTATGAACCAGTATCCGTCAAACAGCGTCACGGAGAATAATTTCTATAAGACCGACAACGATTTCAATCAGGCCGTGCGCGGCTGTTATTATAAGCTTAAGACTGCGTCGGGATTCCTGATTTCCGAAATGAGCTATCGTAGTGACGAGGGAGACCAGCCGGCTATGAACGTATCCACACAGGACCGTTATGATCTCGACCACTTCTGTGAGCGTCCTAACAATGGTCTTACATCAGAGGTATGGGATGCCTGGTATAACGGCATATTCAGGTGTAACGACGTACTTGAACACCTTGACGGAGTGAACATACCCAACGGAGACCGTTATCGTGGAGAGTGTCTGTTTCTCAGGGCATGGTACTATTTCAATCTGTACCGGACGTTTGGTGTTGTGCCTCTGACACGTGTGACGGTACGTCCGGCCGAGGCTCAGAAGATCCCCCGTTGTACCGATGAGCAGATGTACACCCTGCTTAGCGGGGATCTCGCCATAGCCGCCGAGCTGCTTCCCGAAAAACGGGACGCCGAGATAGCCCGTGTGACCCGTACGGCCGCATATGCGTTGCTCGGCAAGGTGGAGCTGACATTCCATCATGCCGATAAGGCTAAAACCGCACTCGAGAACGCTATGTCCGACTCGTTCTACGGGCTGGAGTCCTCGACTGCCCGGGTGTTTGATGTCGGCAACAAGATGAACAAGGAGATAATCTTCGCGCTCTACTATAACAAGTCGACCGACAACGGTCATGGTTATTGGTACAGTTCGATTACCAATGTGTTGTCGGACGTGCGCAATCCGACCCAGTATCTGCGTGATTCATATGAGACGTCTGACAACCGTCGTCCGCTGATCACCGAGTATGTCGAGATAACCAGAAACAAGCTGTATGCACTGAAAAAGTGGTATGATACATATGATGCCACATATACAACAAAAGTCGGCAATGATTTTCCGCTTCTGCGCTATTCGGATGTTGTGCTTATGTATGCCGAGGCCCTTGCCGACAGCAATCTTCCCGAGGCTATAGTCTGGCTTAACAAGACGCGTACACGTGCCGGACTCACGGCTCTGACCGATGCCGATATCTCGGGCAAGACGGAGTTTTACAATGCACTTGCCAGGGAGCGTGGTCTTGAACTCGCTCTTGAAGGACAGCGCTGGTTTGATCTCGTGCGTCTGGGGCTTGCGGTCGAGCATTTCCGTTCTCTCGGCTATTCCATTGACGAGCATAATCTTCTGTTTCCGATACCGCAGTCACAGATCGAGATTGTCAATGACAACGGCATACTGTGGCAGAATCCCGGTTATTGATCCAATTAATAATAGATATAATTTCGCACACATACTCATGAAAAAAATATATAGCATACTGCTTCTCCCGCTTATTGCTGTGATGATCAGCTCGTGCTGGGAAGAGACGAAATATAAGGCCGGCCAGGGGCGTCATCAGGTGACCGAGTTCAAGGCGTTGCCGGGCGATTGCGAGGCCCTGCTCACATGGACGATGCCCGAAGGGTGGAATCCGACAGATTTTATCGTGACATACTCCAATGAAAATCAGGAGGAAGTCGTAGCCCGAACGGGTGGAAAAATGGAATATCTTGTCGGGGGATTGCAGAATAACTATCAGTATACCTTTAAGGTCCAGGCTGTTTACGGTACCGTCATATCCCAGGCGGTGGAGGCTGCGGCCCGTCCGGCCACAACTCGTTTTGCTGTCGGAGATCTTGCCGGAACAGGCAGTGACGGTATGGTGACACTGACATGGACATGTCCCGGAGCCCGTGTGGACGGCTACCGTCTGGAGTATGTCAGGGAGGGTGACACAGACAGGCAGACCGAGCAGATCGGTGCCGATGTCGAGACTTATACGGTTGACAATCTTGAGAATGACGTCAACTATCTGTTTACATTGGTGGCCAGTTACCCCAATGGAGAGTCGGAGCCGGTCACGGTAAGGGTTATGCCAACCCAGGCTATTCCATATTTCGTCAATCGCACCGAGGTATCGGTCGGTGAGCCTGTTGAGTTTACTTTCAACCGTGAGGGATTGCCTATGGCAACCGGAGTGAAATGGACCTTCCCCGACGGTACAGTCCTTGAAGGTGATGTAGTGACAGGATCTTTCTCGTCGGCCAATGAAGACAGCCGTGTCATTCTGTCAGCCAGGATCGGATCTGTCGAGAAGAGCTGGCCGATATCCATCAACGTGCGTCTTTTTGCCGTGATGTATACAGAATGGATACAGGACGGTACAGCCTACAATGGATTCAAAGGCACATGTCCGGTATTCTCGCCCGACGGAAAGATTGTGTATATCGTGACTTTCAATAAGATCTCGGCACTCTATGCTTTTGAGATAAGTACCGGCAAACTGGTGTGGTCGTACACTCCCGAGACCAAGTCGGGCAGCTATAACATGTTGACCGTGAATCCGGTCAACGGTGATATATACTATGGTACGACAACAGCCGGACAGTTCTATTGTGTAAGCTCCCTCGGCTCGTTGCGCTGGACCTACAAAGGAGCCGCTTCGATGCAGTCGGCGGCTCCGGCAGTAAGCGCCGACGGTGCTACGGTTTATATCGTCGATAAGAACGGCCGTGCGGCAGCCATCGATGCTCTTACCGGTGCGGAGAGATGGAATGCTGTGCTGACCGGTCATGGCAGCGGTATACTTGTCAGCGGACAGGATATAGTCATAGGAACCAAGAATAATCTGTATATTCTTGATGCGGCCGACGGAAATATTACAAAGACAATGGAATTCTCTAAGAACAACGGTATGTCCGACATCACAGGTTTTGCTGTGGCAGGGGATCGTAAAACGGTATATATACCTCAGTTCAACGGCCATATAAGTTCCTTTGACCTTGACCGCAAGGACTGGATCGTGAAGGACTTCAAGGTGGGAGGCAATACGATGTATGAACCGGTTGTGGCGCCATGCGGTGATGTTTTTGTCGGCGGTAAGGATTCAAAGGCCTATATTGTCGACGGTGCCCTTACGGCAGTCAAAGCTACTGTTCAGGTCAGATCACTTGAAGGAAAGAACAACGGTTACAATTACTCACACCCGGTTGTCGATTCTGAGGGCAATTTCTATATCACTTCAGGTCAGGTGATGAATACGGTTATCAAAGTGAGTCCTGACGGCCGTATCGTCGATGAGTGGAACGAAGGTTCGACCGATGCCCAGAAACAGATGGGCGGCAATAACTTTATCAACGGCATACTGTTCTCGGCCTTTATCGGTGCCAATGGAGATAACGGTATGTTCGTGGGTAAATATGTAGGCGGTGAGCGTGCGATGTCATGGTCGTCACACGGGGGTGACATATGCGGATCATGCTGTCTTAAATAAATTTATCGATCAGATCATTATGAAGATAAAATATATGTATTTGATGTTTATGGCCGGAATGCTGACTTTGTCGGCGGCGTTCACGGCGTGTAGTGATGATGAGGAGGTCTATGGACCTGTGTCATCACGTGTCACTCTCACTCTCGGAGGATTTCCCGGTCCGAACGGGGGGATGGTCACACCGGTGTGGAAAGCCGGTGACCGTGCGCGTATGTTTGCCATCGGGGCAGGGGAGAATACTCCTGCCATGGCCGAACCTATTCTCACGGGATCGGTTTCAGGTGACTTCCTGTTCACAGTCAACGGTTACCGTGATATTCCCAATACGATGGTCGCCGTATATCCTGCCGATGCTCAGGTGGAATGTTCGGATGGCAGGATTGTGTATGATATTCCGACCGTGCAGGACGGTACGCCAGAGGGTATTCTCGCCGCGTGGACTACGGCTGTACCAAACTCGTTTGAGGGTATTGATCTGAAGCTGAAACCGATATATACGACCCTCAGCATCCCGGTGGAGCGTGGAAATTATATAGTGTCGAAAGTTGATGTCAGGGCTGACGGCGGTGAGAATATCTCGGGTAAGGTAAGCGTGGATCCTACTGACGGTACGGTGACTGCCGATGGAAGTCAGACTGTCTCGGTTAACTATGTCAACGGCCTTGACTGTACGGCTAAGGCACAGACTGCGGTCGCCATGATTGCACCTGTGTCCCTGTCGGCCGGTTATACGGTTACTGTGACCATGACCGATGGCCAGACGATATCGATCGATAACGAATCTCCGGTGGAGCTCAGGCCGGGCGAGATTATATCCGCCTCGTCGATGAGTACACACGAGGATACACGAATAGCGTTCTGTGGCAGTGACATGATCTATATAATCAAGCCTTTCGGAATAAAAGACAGCTACAGGGATGCCATCGAGTGGCAGTTTGATGCCAAGGCACTGGCTCAGGTGCTCGGTATCAAGGAGAACCGCTGCAATCATATCGATGACTGCAAGCCTGTTGATGCAGGCCGGAAGATGCTCGTGACCAGTTCGTACAACTGGAGTGTGTTGCTGGATATCCAGTCGAAAGAGGTTCTGTTCCATACCAATGTGAGCACCAATGCCCATTCGGCCGAGCTTCTGCCTGGCAACCGTATCGCTGTGGCCTGCTCGAGCGGCGGTGACGCTGTACAGATCTATGATATGGACAAGCCTGACCGTGTGCTGTGGTCTCAGCCGCTGGTGTCTGCCCACGGGGTGGTATGGATGGAGTCGAAGCAGCGCCTGTATGCCATAGGTGGCGAGACAATGTATGTCTATAAGCTCGTCGACTGGAATACCGATGCACCCAGGCTTGAGTGTGAGCGAACGTTCAAGGCCCGTCAGGGGGGATTGCACGATCTGACTTTTGTCGATGACAACACTCTGTGTGTCAGTGGCAGAAAATCGTATCTCTATAATGTCAACGATGAAAGTTGGGTTGAACTAACCCGTCTGAGTGCATCTACAGCGTTGAAGTCTGTCAACTATAATTCGGAGACACGGGAGATGTGGTTTACCGATGCGACGGTGCCTGAGGGAACACAGACATGGTCTACCCACACTCTCCATTATACCGATGATCCTATGGGCGGTACCGACTTCATGACTGTCAGATGCAGTGATATAGATATCTACAAGGTCAGGGTTGTGTCCTGGTAATCAAATATGAAAAATGATGAATAGAATTCTGTTTATAGTCATGGTGGCAGTATTGGGTTTTGCGCCCGATATTGCCGCCGGAAAGCCGACAAGAGCACAGCGCATTGTGGCCGAATTGCATAAACCGAAAAGCAGAACGGTTCTCGTGGCCGCACACCGCGGAGACTGGCGTAACTGGCCTGAGAACTCGATTCCGGCCATGGAAAGCGCCATCGACATGGGCGTGGATATCATCGAACTCGACCTCGCGCTAACTAAGGATTCGGTGCTTGTCGTGTGTCATGACCGGCGTCTTGACCGTACGACCACCGGCAAGGGATTCGTGAGCGATGTGCCCTATGATTCGATACAGACCATGCGGCTGAGAGCCGGTCACGGGGTCAGGACAGAGATCGGGATGCCTACGTTGCGTGAGGCGTTGCTCGTGTGTAAGGACCGTGTGGTTGTGAACATAGATAAAGGGTATGAATACTATGACATGGCACTGGCTCTGTGTGAGGAGCTCGGTGTCACCGGCCAGATCCTGATCAAGGGAACGGCTCTGCCTGATGCCGTGACGGCCAAATTTGCCGAACATTCCCGCAATATGCTGTATATGCCTATTGTCAATCTGTCGAAGAAAGACGGCCTCCCGCTTTATAATGCATACAAGGCAGGCGGTGAAGTGCCTATGGCCTACGAGCTGTGCTGGTCGGTCCGCACGCCCGATGTCGATGCCGTGATGGCCGAGATGCTGGCGTCGGGAGCCAAACTGTGGGTCAACTCGCTGTGGCCGTCTTTAAACGGCGGACTATGTGACGATGCGGCGGCAGTCGAAGGGGTAGAGGAGATCTACGGAAAAATTATTGCCGACGGCGCCACAATAATACAGACCGACCGTCCGACACTGTTGCTTGACTACCTGCGTCGCACGGGACATCATGAATAATCTGACTGGTATGGTTTCATCTATCAGGAATTATTACAGAATCTCAGAGCCACGCCGGCGGGAGCAGATGTCGCCCGAAGAGACTCAACGCTGTTATCGGAAGCTGAGGCTCCAGGCATTCGGCGCCGCTACGCTCGGTTATAGTCTGTACTATGTGTGCCGTACGAGTCTCAACGTGATGAAGAAACCTGTCATCGATTCGGGAGCGCTTGACGCGACACAGCTCGGAGTGATAGGTTCGGTAATGCTGTTTGCCTACGCTATAGGCAAGTTTGTCAACGGTTTTATCGCTGATCACTGTAATATCAAGCGTTTTATGGCGACGGGTCTCGTGGTGTCGACATGTGCCAATGCTTTCATGGGATTTATGGGGATGGCTGTTACAGTGATCCCGACGGCTGTGATATTTGTTTCGTTTGCGATAATGTGGGGTATGAACGGTTGGTCCCAGTCGATGGGGGCTCCGCCGGCTATCATCTCGCTGTCGCGGTGGTTCCCGCTGAATAAACGTGGTACCTACTACGGATTTTTCTCGGCCAGCCATAACCTGGGAGAGTTCTTTTCGTTTATCTTTGTCGGTTTCATTGTGTCGGCAGCCGGTTGGCAGGCAGGATTTTTCGGCTCGGCTGTTGCCGGTATCATAGGCATAGTGCTTATAATATTCTTCCTGCATGATACCCCCGGTTCAAAAGGTCTTCCCCGGTTGTCGGAGCTTACCGGGGAGCCTGAGACCGAGGCCGAGAAGAAATCGGTCGGAGCGGTCCAGCGTCAGGTCCTGAAAATGCCGGCGGTCTGGATTCTGGCACTGGCGTCGGCGTTCATGTATGTGTCGCGGTATGCCATCAACGGCTGGGGTGTTCTGTTTCTGGAAGAGGCCAAGGGGTATGGGCATACCGAGGCGATATCGGTGGTGTCGGTAAACGCGTTGCTCGGTATATTCGGCACAGTTCTGTCGGGATGGTTCTCTGACCGCCTGTTCAGGGGTGACCGTCAGTGGCCTGCGTTTATTTTCGGCGTTTTAAATGCCGGTGCCCTCGTTCTGTTTATCTATGGAGGCGACGCTTTATGGATAAACGCGCTGGCCATGGTGCTGTTCGGTATCGCCATAGGAGTGCTGATATGTTTCCTTGGCGGACTGATGGCCGTAGACATTGTTCCGCGCAAAGCCACAGGTGCTGCCATAGGTGTAGTGGGTATTGCCTCGTATATTGCTGCCGGTCTGCAGGATATAGCGAGCGGCGTGCTTATTGACAGGAATATTACAATAATTGACGGTGTGAAGCATTATGATTTTTCTCAGGCCGCGTTGTTCTGGATTGGTGCGGCTGTGATCTCATTCCTTCTGCCGTTGCTCAATATCAGAGCCCGCGGCAGGTAGTGCGGGCTCTGATATTTTAATCTTTCTGAGTTACTTATGATACGTGTCTTTGAGATTATTATTCTGGCCTTGACCGGGGCTGTGTGTTTTAATGCCCGTGCGGCAAAGAAAGTTCCGCTTGTGTATGTCGATGCCGATTCACTCTGCATTATCAATAAGGCCCGGCCAGACGGCCCGTCGTTACAGAGACTTGATGTGGCCCGTTATCCCGATCTCACTCCTATAGTACGCCGTTATTACAGTTACCCTACCGGGATGGCGGTTGCATTCTCAACGGATTCACCATATATTTACGCTGTCTGGACTACAACCGGCAACGGGCATGGGGTGAACACTACTGCCATTGCCCAGTCCGGGCTTGCACTGTATATAAGACAGAATGGTAAGTGGGTGTTTGCCGGCGTTGGAAAACCATCCTATAACAAGGTGAAACATAAAGGCGTGATAGTGGATGATATGGATGACAGTGTCAAGGAATGTCTGCTCTATCTTCCTGTCTATGATGGACTTGACTCGTTGAGAATAGGTGTGGCGCCCGGATCGGTGATCAGGCCGCTGAGTAATGCTGTGTCGCCTTATCGGCTCGTAGTGATCGGATCGAGTATCACCCATGGTTCGGGTGTGAGCAATCCGGGTATGGCTTATCCGGCCCGTATGCAGCGTGAACTTGGCATTGAGGTTGTCAACCTTGGTGCGAGCGGACAGTGTAAGCTGGAGCCTTTTTTTGCGCGGATTGCCGCCGATACGGAGGCCGATATGTTTCTCTTTGACTGTTTCTCCAATCCGTCGGCCGAACAGATAGATGAGCGGCTGGAGGCGTTTGTCGATATTGTGCGGTCAGCCCATCCTGATACTCCGCTTGTTTTTCTGCAGACGTTGCGTCGCGAGACGGCCAATTTCAACCGTCGTATATCCGGGTTTGAGAATGCCAAACAGGATGCCGCCAGACGTAATATGGCGAAAGTTATTAAGAAATATGATGGGATTTATTTTATTGATCCCGGTATGCCCATAGGTGATGACCATAACGCAACGGTTGATGGCGTACATCCTACCGATCTCGGGTTCGAGCGTATTCTTGATGTGATACTGCCGCAGATAAAGGAAATCATGTAGTGCGAATGAAGCGCAGATTATAAGATGGGGCTGTGCGGCAGTTCGGAGATAAAGTGCAGATTACGCAGATTATAAGATGGCCGTGCGGCGGTTAGGAGATCAACCGCAAATTACGCGAATTACGCAAATTATTTTTTTTGGGGGGGGACGAAATCGAACTTTTTTATCTTCCTTATTCTGATAATTTGCGTAATTCGCGTAATTTGCGGTTAAAATTTCCCTACGGACTGCCATCTTATAATCTGCGTAATCTGCGCTTTAAATTACCTTCCGGATGGCCCATTCAATCTGTGATTCTGATCTTTTTTCCGGAAATTGAGGAAATTTTTCT
>CAJUBL010000044.1 GCA_910584665.1 uncultured Muribaculaceae bacterium
GGTCAGTTTTCCACCTTCACGCGCCGGACGGCCCTTTTCCCGAACATCGAAAGCAATGGCGTTAGCCCGACGGGTAGAGGAAGTATTCAGATTGAAATTTACGGCAATGAGAAAATCACGGGCTCCCACAACAGTCGCTCCCGTACGGGCCACACCATCATCATATGGACGATCACCGAAATCAGGACCCGATCCCGGCACCGACATCTTCTCAGGCAAAGCTTCATACTCACCCTTGCGGCACACAGCCAGATTCTTACGTTCCGGAGTAAAAGCCGCAGCTTCGTAACAATATGTAGGAATATTCAATTCAGCGGATATGCGTTCGGCAAGTTTACGGGACATCTCGGCACACTCCTCAAGAGAGATGCCCGACACGGGAATAAGAGGCAGCACGTCGGTAGCACCCATGCGGGGATGGGCTCCGTGATGCTTTCTCATGTCTATAAGCTCGGCGGCCTTTGCGACCGATCTGAAAGCAGCCTCCACGACAGCCTCCGGCTCTCCTACAAATGTCACAACCGTGCGGTTTGTGGCCGCACCCGGATCGACATCAAGGAGTTTCACACCGTCAACAGATTCGATTGCATCGGTAATGCTCCTGATAACTGTCATATCGCGTCCCTCGCTGAAGTTGGGAACGCACTCTATGATACGTTTTTCCATGGTTAAATATAAAGATCAGTTAAATAAGGTATATATGTAGACTCATCAGGATTGACGGCATGATGCCGCCAATCCGTCAAGGCTGATAATAGCAACGTATGGAACCGATAGGCAGATTGCCTACCATAAGCAACGGTATGCGGTTGCCATCGGTCGAGATCCATGCCTGCATGTCATCACTGCTCTTCTTGCCGTTACCCGTGGTGAATGTGAATCTGATATAGTAGCATGGATACTTCTTATTGTCAATCTCGACTTTTTTTATACCGTGATAAGTTATCTTCAGGGTTTCCTTTTTGGTTCCCGAGAAGATATTGGTAGTAACACTCTGGCCTGGTTCCATTACCTGATAATCGATATGACGCATGTAATAGAACGAACTCAGCATATCGAGCGTCGTACCGGTACCGCTTATGCTCACTGTACTATAGACCATTTCCTTTGTCTTCTTCTGCTCGCGCCAACGGTGACAGTTTCCAATCACCTCACCTGTCGTACGGTCATACTCAATAACGTCGCGCTTGAACTCCCCGCCTTCCCGGGCGATCTTCTCATAATATACCGGCTCAAGAGAATCCTCCATGATGGTACCGGTGAGCGTATCACGGACAGAATAGAACTTGTCGGCCCACGATGCCGACCGTCCCACGAGCGTAGACCTGAAATATCCGTCGTCAAAATCATGAGTCGAGAGAGTCACTGTTCCAGCCTGTTTGGATATGATTCCCCACTTGTACATGACCTTGTAACGCAGTTTCTCAACAGAGGGGGTATAAGCCTGTTGCGCCGTAGCCATGGCAACCGACATCATGAAGACAAATAATGCAAGTATATTTCTCATATCCGGATCATATAAATGGAAGAATATCGCGTGACGACTGTTCGATACGCTTGTTACGCCAACACTTACGACAAACTGCGATATACCTGTCATCTCCGCCTATCTCAACCTGAGCACCCTCGACCACAAAATCACCGGCGGCATCAATGCGGGCGTTTACAATAGTCTTGTGTCCGCAGGTACATGTTGATTTTACCTCGTCAATAGTGTCGGCGATTTCAAACAGACGTCTCGACCCTTCAAACAGACGGGACTGGAAATCGGTTCGCAATCCGTAACATATGACATTACACCCGAAATCGTCAACCACCCGCGATAACTGGTCGACCTGCTCTGACGACAGAAACTGAGCCTCATCGATAAGAAACCAGTCAATCATCTTGCCTGTTTTCTCAAACAGTTCCCTGGCGTAATCATAGAGGTCTGTGTCATGATATATCCAGTCACATTCACGCTCGATCCCTATACGGGATTTTATAACGTTCTTACTGTCACGCGTATCGATCACAGGTTTGAGGCACCGGTATTGCATGCCTCGCTCCTCGAAGTTATAGGCTGTGGTGAGCAGCATGGCTGTCTTGGCCGATCCCATCGTGCCATAGCGGAAGTATAGTTTTCCTATGCGGTTCATCGTATTTATCGGTATGGAGTATCAAGGAGTCGGCACAAGGTAGCCCTGGCATCCTCCCAACGGTAATAAGGGAATATATCAGTAACAGTATCCGGCAATGGCATCTCCTGCTCGTTAAGCATAAACTTGACGATGATATCTCTGCCATCAGACGAACGATACAGACGCATCTGGATGTTGGAGGCCATCGGTGAGACACGATAGTCGGCATACACCTTATAAAGACATGAGGGATCGCTTTCCCGGCCCGCAGCCACAGGAAACCGAAGTAACCCTGCCAGCGGTATCACCGAACTGTCATGCCCGAATCTCAATGTTGCGCCATGCTCTCCACGGGATATGTAACCATCGGCACAATCCAGAAAATCAGCAAGTAAGGGCTTGGCACTCTCAATAAAAACTCCCTCATTGTCCGGATTGACCGAGTGACAGGTATAGTAATCATAGTTAAATACCTGCCATAAATCAAAGAGTTCTTCGGAAGTAAAAAAATCAAACAGTGATTCTCCTGTCTCAAGATTCGGAAGGTCTATGGCTACCAGATAAACCCACCACATAAAGTCTCTGGCCGGAACCCGCAGTGCCGATACATCTTTGAATATCGAAGAAGTGAAACGAGTGGGAACAATCTTTCTGTTGCGGAACTCCTCCTGCTTACTTTTTACCGGATTGTCCTTGTTGAATGCAATGGCATCCACATTAAGATGACTAAGAACATTCATATTACGTTCACTCGACTCCATGGATACATCCAAAGCAGGATTATATTGTCTGATTCTGTCGACAAATGCAAACATTGAATGGGCACATCTCATGAAAACTGTCGAGACGGCAGTAACCCTGGCACTGTCATCAAATACCGGTCCACATTCCTTTAAAAGTCTTGACGCTATGTCACGATGCTGACGGTAACCAAGCGGAGCAAGCTGACCGCCACGCCCCCTGGCATCATCCCATATGCGTGTCACACGGTGAAACAGATCCTTTCCGCGGGACGTAAGCGACCCCGACTGTTCAGCTGCATTCAGTTCATCATAGACTCTGAAATAATCATTGTCGTCACCAAGATAACGGGAACCGTGACGACCATAGTGACTTACATAAAAAGGGATATACCCCGACGGCACCGGTGTCGGTTCATCGATACAGTCAGGGTATGGAATATAAAGTCCCGCACACTTCAAAGAGTCGGCAAGCATAATCTCGCGGGTTGTCTGACCCCACGAAACGACAGCCGGCAAAGTGGCGACAAGTATGGCTATTAATCTCACTTGAAAATTCTTTTTACATGATGCCGCGCTCACGCAGTCTGCACTGCCAGGCCCATGCCGATCGCATGGTGTCGTCAAGAGGTGTTGAGGCAACCCAGCCAAGCACATTGTTGGCATAAGTGGGATCGGCCCAGACCTTCTCGATGTCTCCGGCACGCCGTCCCACAATCTTGTGCGGAACAGTCACACCGGTAGAACGTTCAAACGCATTGATAAGCTCAAGCACAGATACTCCGCGGCCTGTACCAAGATTGAATATCTCGATCTTCTCGTCACTCCTGTCCATAAGCATACGCTCGACAGCGATCACGTGAGCCTTGGCCAGGTCAACCACATCGATATAGTCACGTATGCATGAACCATCGGGAGTATTATAGTCATCACCAAAGACACTCAGCTCCTTACGTATTCCGATAGCAGTCTGTGTAAGATATGGAATAAGGTTCTGCGGCACCCCGTTGGGAAGTTCTCCTATCTCGGCGCTCGGATGGGCACCGACAGGGTTGAAGTAACGCAGGATCACACTCTTGAACGGAGCACCGGCATTTATGACATCGGTGATGATTTCCTCTGAG
The DNA here is from genome assembly GCA_910584665.1 of uncultured Muribaculaceae bacterium. Taxonomy (GTDB): domain Bacteria; phylum Bacteroidota; class Bacteroidia; order Bacteroidales; family Muribaculaceae; genus JAAVFS01. Next base: position 3,985 of record CAJUBL010000044.1, read on the forward strand.
ATCTGCTTTGTATTTCCATAAGGTGAAGTTGCTTTCTTGATAGGCGATTTCTCGGTAACGGGATTTACATCAGGCTCACCATATACGGTACATGATGACGAGAACACAATACCCTTCACATCATTAGGACCCATGAGCTCGAGAAGATTCATCAGGGTATTGAGGTTGTTGCGATAATAGAGGATAGGCTTCTGCATCGACTCACCTACGGCCTTACTGGCGGCAAAGTTGATGATCCCCTTGATATCAGTATACTTGGCAAAGAGCGCCCTGAGTACATCAATATCGGTACAGTCGCCCTCAACAAAATCCGGACGAATACCGGTTATGCGCTCTATACCGTCAAGTACTGCACGGTCGCTGTTGGAAAGATTATCAATGATCACAACCGGATATCCGGCCTGCTGAAGTTCAACTACGGTATGTGAACCGATATAACCGGTACCGCCGGTAACAAGAATACGTTCAGTTTTCATTAATGTAGATGTGTTAGTTTTATCTGGTCACAAATTTACAATATCTTTTCGATATTACAAACACAAATAAATCAAAAGAGACACATCATATTATGTGATAAACCGACATCTCAGACAAAAAAATACGGTAGAATTCAACGGGGACTGCGGGTATGAACCGACATTTCGCAACGGGCACATTCAAAATGCAGATCAAACTCAAAGTTACGTCCTCTCAGAATCAGCGGGCCCTGAAGCCTTCGGCCTTCGGGAGTGCGCAGACAGCACCCCAACTCGCGGCGAATACAATAACGTGTCAGCATCACGCGTGTGCCATACGGAGCCCGGCTCAATTCAATAGCCGGTTCGATGCTCTCGGCTCCGGCATCCCGATAGAATTTCTCTGACAGCCTGTTGGCAATGTTGTCACTATATTCGAGCCGCTTATTCACCAGATGCGGCCTGACAGTCGGCTGTCGGCGCAACTCAGGCTGACAGGCAATTCTCATAGCCCTGTCAAACAATGATATTGCCTCACGACGCAACGCAGTCAGAGCAGACAACGGGACAAAGACATCGGCGCCAAGACGATCATACACATTACTTATTTCATAGACGGTATTGCCCAGTTTGGCGAGCACATCACGCCGGGCCTTAAGCTGCGGGGTTCTGGCAACTGGCAAAACTGTATCAAGTTGCATTGTCGCCGAGACCTCAAATGTACTATTACCGGCCATCGCCACATCAAGCACAAGAAGCGATCCTCCAGAGGCAAGTCTCAGAGTCATGTCTATATCAATGACACGGCGTGCTGTAGCACGCTCCATCATAGCCTCCCGACGTATATCACGGTTGCGGAACAGCTTTATACCAGGCTTCAGCCCTTCAACTTCAGACTGAAGATGAAGCGTCTGTCCCTCGACACGATTCACCCTGAACCCACGTAGGACACCTCCGGCATCGAAAAACGTAAGCCCGTCTCCATTAGCCAGTTTCACATTGTTTCTGACTACAATATTCCTCCCGTTGACTCTTGTCACAACACCGGCAGGAGATCCCGTACTTTTGGGGGTATCGATCGAAGCCATCCGCTCCACAGGACGGCGCTGATGCAGGAAATAATCGGTATATCCGCGGTTAAACGAATCACTGAGTCCTGCATCGAAAGTACGGACCACACGGCCTCGTGAACGACGGCAAAGATCCGATCGCCCGGCAACTATTCGGTCAAGTTCCCGACTATATACACTGACTACGGTCTTGACATAGCTGACATCCTTCAGCCGTCCCTCTATCTTAAAAGAATCGACACCGGCATCAATCATCTCGTCAAGCCACTGCAGACGATTCATATCACGCAGTGACAGAAGGTGCTTGCCGGTGACAACACATTTCCCGTTACCATCGATAAGATCATATGGAAGACGACATATCTGGGCACACTCGCCACGATTGGCACTACGGCCCGTAATAACATGACTGGCCTGACAGTTTCCACTATAGCTCACACAGAGAGCCCCGTGCACAAATGCCTCCAGAGGCACAGTCGTGGCCCTCCTCACAGCCCTGATCTCGTCAAGAGTAAGTTCACGGGCCAGCACAAGCTGAGAGAATCCGGCATCTTCCAGAAATCCGGCCCGGTCAGGACCTGATATGTCACACTGTGTGCTGGCATGAAACGCTATAGGAGGCAGGTCCATCTCAAGAAGGGCCATATCCTGTATGATCAGAGCATCGGCCCCTGCCGCATAGAGCTCGTTCACAAGAATTTCCACCTGACGTAACTCATTATCATACACGAGAGTGTTAAGCGTTACATAGACACGGGCATTAAAGCAATGTGCATAGTCGGCTACACGGCGTATGTCATCAACGGAATTTCCGGCCGCATGACGTGCTCCATGATGTGAAGCACCAATATATACAGCGTCAGCACCATGGTCAATGGCCGCAATAGCGATATCGGCCGTACGGGCCGGAGCTAACAGTTCGAGTACTCTCTGAGCCACCTTGTATAATCAGAAATTAAAAATTAAAGACTTTAAAAAAAACAATCCGGACCATGTACCACATATATGGCTGAAGTTACTTATAATCAATTTGATTTCAACATTATTAACGACAGTGTCCGGCCAGAGCAGACTCCATGGCGCCGGGCCGACCACCATGTGGAAGAATTGCATCGGGAACAGGGAACCGCCGACATATCGATATTGTCCTCATTCAGCCCGGCCCGCTTGAGATCCTGTAGAATAGCCGCACGCAGATCAACATGCGGACGACCTCCATTACTATCCTTGCTGACAATTAAATCAACTGCAGGAAATGATTTCTCAAACTCATCGGCCACCTCCTGCCCCACCTCAAAGCATCCAACACATATCGATGGCCCCATCACAGCCCTGACTCGCCAAGGCACAGCGCCATTGGCAGCCATAACATCAAGAGTCTTCTCTACGATATGTCCCACGGTTCCACGCCAGCCCGAGTGGACGGCGGCAATGATGCCGGTCTCTTCATCGGCCATGAGCACAGGAACACAGTCAGCGGTATTGACGGCAAGAGCGACACCGGGAAGCGATGTGACCAGAGCGTCCACATCATCAGGATACTGTTCGGTAACATTCTCTATGACAGCCACATTCAGAGAGTGAGTCTGTCTTGGAACAACGACATTATGCAGACCGTCGACCGATTGCATCAGTTCCTGTCGGCACAAAGCGACATGCACCGGGTCATCGCCGGTATAGAAGCAGACACTGAATCCATCGTATGGGTCTTCCGGACAGCCGGTATCACGCTCTGTCGAAAAAGCAACGATTCTCCCGCCAAGACTGTAACTCAGCTTTTTCATTGAACATTATCGGGAATTCCATCCGGGAACATATCCTGAGCCGATGACTCATCATACTCATCCCAGTCATAATCCTCATCAAGCATCTCTCCGCCGAAATCTTCTCCCGGATCCGTATCATCCACATCGTCAGGAGCAGGAACATTCCCGAAGATGAAATCGTCTTCCTCACGCACACGATGATGACCGTCAAGCGGTCTGTGTGTAATCGGCATGGTATCGCCAATGCGGTTATTCTCGTCATTGACAGCACTCCACAGCATATCTTTCAGTTCAGTAAGTCCCTGTCCGGTAACCGATGAAATAAATATGTGAGGCAGATCACCGGGAAGCGTCCCTGTTATCTCTTCAATAAGCTCATTGTCAAGCATATCACTCTTGGATATAGCCAGAATGCGCGGTTTGTCCATAAGCTGCGGATTGAACTGTTCAAGTTCGTTCAGAAGCACCTTATATTCTTCAGTAATATCATCGGCATCGGCCGGAACCATAAACAGCAGTACAGCGTTTCGCTCAATATGCCGCAGGAAACGGAGTCCCAGACCTTTACCCTCACTTGCACCCTCAATTATACCTGGTATGTCAGCCATCACAAAAGAGCGGTTGTCACGATATGAGACGATTCCGAGCTGAGGCTCCATCGTAGTGAAAGGATAATCGGCAATCTTTGGTCTGGCGGTCGATAACGATGACAACAGAGTGGATTTTCCCGCATTCGGGAATCCGACCAGACCGACATCAGCGAGAAGCTTGAGTTCCAGAACAATACTGCGTTCTATAGCTGGTTCACCTGGCTGAGCATAACGCGGAGTACGGTTGGTAGCCGACTTGAAGTGCCAGTTACCCAGCCCGCCACGTCCGCCTCTCAGAAGTTTTACCTCCTGGCCGTCATCGGTAACCTCACACAGGTATTCGCCTGTCTCAGCATCAAATACCACAGTACCACATGGCACATCAATGATGACATCGTCACCATCTTTACCGAAACTGCGGCCGCCGGAACCACTCTGACCGTTACCTGCAAAAATATGTCGTCGGTATCGCAGAGGCAGAAGAGTCCACATGTCACGGTCACCACGCAGAATGATATGACCGCCACGACCACCGTCTCCGCCGTCAGGACCACCCTTGGGTACATATTTGGCCCGGTAAAAGTGACGCGAGCCGGCGCCACCCTTTCCAGAGCGGCAAAGAATCTTCACATAATCTATAAAGTTTGAGTCAGCCATTTATCTAATAAGGATTTAAGTATTCGGAATCATACAACACACAGCACACAAGAAAGGACATGGCAATAATATCTGGTTTTCAATTATCTAAACGCAGCCGGACTGTGAAAAGTTGCGCAGATGGCGCATAAGTTCCTCAGCCTGCCTGAAATCGGTAGGTGTGCCCACATCGATCCATGTACCTGAAATGGGGTAATAGGTCACAGTTTTCCCCTGCCTGACAGCCAGCTCCACGAGATCAGTGGCATCAAAATGTCGGCCGGGTACAAGAGCATCAAGCAACCGATTGGCTATCAAATATATGCCGGCATTGGCATAATATGAATAAGCAGGCTTCTCTTCTATGCCGCTCACACGATGTGTATCAGGATCCGTACATAATATCGCATAAGGTACAGAAACCGTATATGGGAGTACAGCGACTGTTATATCGGCCTGTCGGTCAACATGTGTGAGATACATCTCTTCAAACGAGACAGTGGTCAGCAGATCACTGTTCATCACCAGAGTCGTTCCCTCATGATCCCGCTCCGGCATCAGAGACAGAGCGCCGATGGTACCGAGCGGACTTGACTCACGCATACATTTCACATTAACTCCGGCTACAGGCTTTGAAAAATGCTCTTCGAGTTTCTCTGCCAGATAGTTGGTCGCTATAGTGATATCATTGATTCCGGCCGCCGCCAGCGCCTCGATATTGTAGTCGATAATAGCCTTTCCGTCTATAGGAAGCAAAGGTTTGGGAAGCGTATCGGTCATCGGTCGAAGGCGCTCACCACGTCCACCGGCCATGAGTACGGCGCTTACCGGAAGTATAGTGTTGTTACGAGACAGATCAAGCAGTCTCACTATAGATCCATCAGGTGCAATAACCGGAAGGAGCCGTATCCCGGCCTGTCGGAAACGCCTGATTGCCGCAACATCTATATTCCCCATACATAAAGACTTGAAATCGCGATGCATGACTGTCTGGACAGTACTGTCCAGACCGACTCCGGCAAGTAGTGCCCGTCGTACATCTCCGTCAGTCAGCGTTCCCGTCATTACCCCGCAGTCATCGACAGCCATCAGTGTCATGATACCTCCCGACAGTTTGTTGAGTTGCCTCAGAGCCTCTATAAGGGTAGCCCCTTGTGATATTATATGCTGGTTATACATTTATGAATTGAGATTGGTCATTAATAATTCACATATTTTCCAGTCGAGCGGTGTATCAAGATCCACGCTCCGTCCGACGGGCATGACATAAGGTACACGCACCGGAAATGCCCCCAGAGGCATACGCCTTATCGACCCTAGATTGATCACATATACAGCACCGTTATATACCCAGGCCTTAGGTGCATCCTGACGACGGGTAATAAGTCCGTCACCTTTCGACACGCGAAGCGTACCGTCTGTTGCAGTCTCGAAGCAGTCATAATAGGGATTGCAAGGTGCCTCAGCCACACTCACCACCATATCTACACCGTCACGGTATAACGACAACGCCCCGGTGATGTCACCTGACGTTCTCAATGGTGACGTCGGCTGGAGAAGAACCACAACATCGAATTGCAGACCTTTCTTCAGCGCCTCATCCATGGCATGCAGAATCACTTCACGCGATCCGGCCGTATCGGTAGCGAGATGAGCCGGACGCAGGAATGGAACCTGGAGTCCTGTCTCGGCAGTTACCACGCGTACGATCTCCGGATCATCAGTACTCACGATGATGTGACTGTCGGGAGCCCCGGCCTCACGTGCAGCCTCTATACTGTAGACTATAAGGGGTTTCCCGGCAAGTTGTCTGATATTCTTGCGGGGGATGCCGCGACTGCCTCCGCGTGCCGGTATTATATATAACGGTGTCAGAGTCATGGCTGATCGTAAAACTGCTTGTTACGTAACGGTTCAAGCGGCGTTGTCGCTATCGCATCGACAATGAGTCTCATGGTGTCACTTCGATAATAGGGATTGACTGTTGCCTTTGATTTATCCTGCCAACGCTCACTGAGAGCCAGCGATATAGCTCTCACGATCTCGGCCCGGTCCGCACCGCAATGTATGACTGAATCAGCGGCAAGACGGCCCGACTGGCGCACACCTATATCAACTGTGGGAATCTTCATTGACGGAACCTCGACAATACCGCTCGACGAGTTACCCACTACTGCCCTGACAAACTGCAGGGCAGAAAGATAGCGACGCTTGCCAAGCGAAGGTACAACGTTGACTCGGTCCGGACGGCCGGCTGCAAAGCGATTGATCATCTCGATGATAATGCTACCGCGGGCATCGTTGTTCGGATAAGTGAACAGAAACCTGCTCTCCCTGAAAGAATCCAGAGCCTGAAGAAGCTGCTCCATATGTATGGCAGTATCGGTAGGATCCATAGTGGCGGGATGCATCGTGACAAGCATCGTATTATCGCCAATATTAAAACCAAGCGAATCCTCAAGTTCGGATAATGACATCAACGGCTCGTTCATGGCATTGTATACACCGATGGCACCTGTGGTGATGACACGCGACGGAGCCTCTCCCATAGCGATGACACGACGACGGTACTCGTCGGTAGCCGTGAGATGGAGCGATGCCATTTTGGTAATGGCATGACGTATGGCATCATCAATAGCGCCACGAGTGATCTCACCGCCGGCAATATGAACAATCGGTATACGCATCACCGTCGCGGTCGAAGCCACAGCGAGCATCTCGTAACGATCACCGAGAATTACAAGCAGATCGGGCCGGAGCCGTCCGAAGGCATCTGCCATCCCCATACCACACTGTGCCATAGCTCTGGCACGATCAGCCTCACTGTCACCCAGGCAAGAAAGTGGCACCCGCTCGTCCACGACAAATCCGTCAGCCTCGATCTCACTGACAGTCATACCATAACGCTGATCAAGATGCATATTGGTAGCTACAATCTGCAGCGTCACGTCCGGACGCGCAAACAGTTCGCCGGCAATGCCGCTGAGCAACCCCCAGTCGGCGCGTGTTCCTGTAGCTATACACACTTTACGTTTAGTATCCATAACTTAAATAGAATCAGGTATTCAGGAATTTCTTTATAAGTCCATCGATGATCTCATATTCGATCAGGAAACCGTCGTGACCGAAATCACTCTCTATCTCATGATATTCGCACTGCGGAATATAATTCACAAGCTCACTGTGATCGGACGGAGGAAAAAGGATATCACCTTTGATGGCTATCACCATTGTAGGGGCAGTGATTCCAGATAATGCAGTCTGGAGTCCGCCTCTGCCCCACCCTACGTCATGCGCGTCAACAGCACATGTAAGCCTATGGTATGAGTATGCATTAAACCGGCGACACAGTTTGTCGCCCTGATGGCGCTGATAACTGTGCACACGCCTTACCGCCGGATACCCTTCGGGACGCAGGGCTTGTGTATCAGGTTGTGTAAGATCATAAGCACGTCCCCCGCGATAACTGAGTAACGCTATGCTACGTGCTGCGGCTAATCCGGCAGTACCAGCGTCAGGACTCGGAAGACCATAAGTCTGATCAGCCTCAAGACACATGCGCTGAGACTCGTTGAATGCCGCCGCCCATGGGCGTGTCACCGGGGTGGTAGCTATGAGAACAAGATGACGCGGAAAGTCTGGCTGCATCACAGCCCACTCCATACACTGAAAGCCGCCAAGCGAACTGCCGACAAGCATCTCCACACTCTGTATGCCAAGATGACGTGCAAGGAGCATATGGACACGGACCATATCACGTACGGTTACCTGAGGGAAACGGTTATAATACGGTTCGCCGGTCGCAGGGTCTGACGACATCGGCCCTGTAGTTCCGTAATGCGACCCCAATATATTGGCACAAACCACAAAATACCGTTCCGGATCAAGAAAACGTCCACTCTCCACTGTATGAGGCCACCAGTCGGCGACCTCACTGTTGGCTGTGAGGGCATGGCATACCCATATGGCATTTGAACGGTCGGAGTTCAGAGTACCATAGGTATGATAGGCAATAGTTACCGAAGGAAGAACTTCTCCACATTCAAGCCTGAAAGGTTCCCTGACAGTAAATATATGGGCTGTACAACACATATTTAAGAGTATGTTTGAATTTAACGTGACGAAAGATTCTGAGACTATGTTCGAGACTGTTCCTGTCTACGATTAAGATCGAACATACTCTGAATCAATCTCAGTTCTGAATTAAGCTACAAAGTTAAGACTTTCCCCAAAAAGCTACAATAGAACTTTAAGAAACCGCACAGAAACCGCAACCGGGAATTTGAGCACAGAATTATGACATCGGTATTAATCAATAAAAAAACGCTATTTTCTCCAGAAAGACGGAAGAAGGAGAACCATAAATGTAAACAGTTCAAGACGACCTATAAGCATATTCAGGGAAAGCAGCCATTTAACCGATACAGGCAGATAGGCATAAGATCCCTCTATTCCGGTAGCCCCGTATCCCAGACCATTGCAACCCATGCATGAACTCACCATAAACAACGAGTCTGAAAAGGAATAACCATACATTGTGATTATTCCCGTCGATATAAGCACTATAATTATATACAATGTCACAAATGCCGAGACTCTTGATATAAGGCTATTTTGTAAAAAACTGCCATTGAGATTTATCACATATGTGCGTCTTGGATAAACCGTTTTCTTAATTTCATTGAGAAGATTACGTCCTATCACTATCAGCCGGTCTATCTTTATTCCTCCGGCCGTAGAACCTGCACATGAGCCGCTAAGCATGAGCATAATTGTGAGAAACAATGCAAACGGCCCCCATCCTTCGGCTTCGGATATAGAAAAGCCCGTGGATGTTATTGCCGACACGACATGAAACAAAGGCAGAAACAAATAATTATCAACACTTGATTCTTCACCGCGCAATATTGAAGATATAACAAACAGGAAATATGAAACGACAATCGAACATATAAAAATTCGAGTCACCTCATTATTTACAATCTGCCTGATTCCCTTTTTCCATGCCGCATATAATACCATAAAATTAACACCGCCCACTGTCATGACTATAATAAGTACAGCCATGACATATCTGGAATGCCAGTAGGATATACCATCGTTACGTGTAGAGAATCCGCCTGTAGCTATTGCCGAAAAAGATTGACAGACACTGTCAAACAGATTCATGGGACCGATCCACAGCAACACAACGGAGACTATTGTAACCACAACATAAATAGCCCACAGTGACAAAGCAGTCTGCCTGATACGGGGATGCAGTTTATCATGTGTTATTCCTGATGTCTCGGCATTAAACATCGACAGACCGTCCGATTTATTCATCTCAGGCAACATAGCCAATAGGAAAAGTATGATGCCAAGACCTCCAATCCATTGGGTAAGTGCCCTCCAGAGCAGAATACCATGCGATTGTGCCTCAACATCAACAATGGCACTTACTCCTGTTGTCGTAAAACCAGATATAGTCTCAAACATTGCATCGGTAAAATTTATCGGGCTGGAACACAGCATAAACGGTATCGTTCCGAAAAGACCATAAACGACCCATATCAAAGCAGTAATGACAAAACCTTCCTTAGCTCTGATAACTGTTCTTGATTTACGGGTAATCAATATGACCGGAAACGATACTCCTGATGAAAAAACAGACGCCACAGCAAAAGACGCCCAATCATCCTCTCCGTAAAAGAGACATACCGCAAGTGGGATAAGCATTATAAAGGCCTCCATGGCAACAAGATATCCCAAAACCTTTATTATTGATTTTATATTGAGCCGATTTCTCATATTATCTAAAAAGCCGTTCTACCTTGGGCAAAGACCCTATCTGACAGAAAACAAGAACATGATCTCCCGGCTCAATCTGCGTACAGCCTTCAGCCAATAATCCTTTACCATTACGAATCAGACCACCTATGGTAATATCATGAGGAAGTGAAAGTTGCGATATGGGTCTGGATACTATTCTTGAGCCGGTATGAGCAGTGAGTTTTATTATCTCGGCATGATCGAGCAGCATACACTGAGCCTCATCAAAATCCGTTTCCACAAGTGTATTGAGAATTTTACTGACATTAAGCAGTTTTTTATTGATTATCTTGTCAATACACAGACTCTCGGCTTCCGGTATATATTGCAGGTCTTCAATACGGGCCAGAGTCCTTTCCACTCCATGCTCCCGGGCAACCATACAGGAAACAATATTCTTTTCAGAACTTCCTGTAAGTGCGAGAAACATATCACAATGGCCTATTCCCTCATCCCTTAACGTAGCCACATCATTGGCTTTTGTATTCACGACTGTAATTTTCGGAAATCTGGATGCTATATAACAGCACCGTTCAGGATCGGAATCTATGACTGTAATATCATACCCGGAACAAATATATGACAGAAGATTCTCGGTTATTCGTCCCCCTCCGGTTATAATTATCTTATCTATTCTATTCTGTCGGGCTCCGCATATGTCACAAAGATCCGAGACATTTTCAGGCAATACCGAAAAGTACAGTATATCTCCGGTCATAATCTCAGTATCACCACGCGGAATCATGATATCGTCCGTTCTCTTCAGGGCAGAAACATGAAAGAATCTTGGAACGGAAACGGCATCTCTCAATTTTTTACCGATCAGTGATGACCCGGAACCGATTTTTACTCCGGCGACAATAAGCTCACCCTGATGGACATCAAACCAATCCCTGACCCAATTATGATTGATAAAATCAACAATCTCATCTGCCGCAAGACGCTCCGGATATATAAGCATATCAATGCCACTGTTACAAAGAATTTCTTTGGATGGCGATCCGAGAAATTCAGGATTATCGATTCGAGCCACACACCTTCCGGCTCCACAGGACTTAGCTATCTGCGCGGAAACAATATTTATGTTCTCATCTTTAGTCACAGCGACAAAAAGATCCGTATCACTAATACCGCAACACTTTAAATCCGAAGCAGATACAGCATTCCCGCTATAAGTGATAAAGTTACATGAAGCTTCAAGTTCAGATAAACGGGAACTGTCAGTACCAATCAGAACAATGTCTTGATTCTCTATTGACAATGTATTGGCGAGATGTGTCCCGGTATCGCCATCTCCTGCTATTATAATTTTCATAAGAACAAACCTTGCTTCTATAATATTGACCGTAAAAATAGTCATTTCTTATTGAAACAGGAATACATTCTCAAAAGTTTACAGGGCAAGAAATCAGTATTTCTGTATATCGTTTTTTTTTCGTATATTTGCGGCCTCGTACGGCATACCCGTAAAATCCGGGAGCCTGCGGTCGGACCTGATTAAAAACTGACTTATATATGAAGAAACAATTTCCACGCCATCAGGCACTTGACCTGTCGGCTGTCAACAAGGAGGTACTTGACGAGTGGACAAATGAGTCACTTTTCGAGCAAAGCATAAAGGAGCGCGACGGTGCTCCGTCATTTGTTTTCTTCGAGGGTCCGCCCTCGGCCAACGGAATGCCCGGCATACACCATGTCATGGCCCGCACCATCAAGGATATAATATGCCGCTACAAGACAATGAAAGGATTCCAGGTAAAACGTAAGGCCGGATGGGACACCCACGGTCTTCCGGTAGAGCTTGGAGTGGAGAAAAGTCTCGGTATAACCAAAGAGGATATCGGCCACAAGATCTCGGTCGACGACTACAACGCCGCCTGTCGCCGCGAGGTCATGAAATATACCCGCGAGTGGGAGACCCTGACCAGCAGAATGGGCTACTGGGTTGACATGCAGAATCCATATATCACCTACGACAACCGTTACATAGAAAGTGTATGGTGGCTACTGAAACAACTCTATAAGAAAGGATATCTCTACAAGGGATACACAATCCAGCCATACTCTCCCGCAGCCGGCACAGGATTAAGCACCCACGAGCTGAACCAGCCGGGCTGTTACCGTGACGTAAAGGACACCACCGTCACCGCTGTTTTCAAGGCCATTGACACCAAGCCCGAGATGGAAGGATGGGGAACACCATGCTTCATAGCCTGGACCACCACCCCCTGGACTCTGCCGAGCAATACAGCTCTCTGTGTCGGTCCGAAAATAGACTACGATGTAATCCGCACATACAATCCCTACAACGGAGAGAAAATTACTCTGGTAATGGCCCACGAACGCGTAGCGGCATACCTGAGACCCGAAGGAGCCGAAGCCGATATCGACACCTACACCCCCGGTGACAAGGTTATTCCTTATCGTATCGCAGGCAGCTGCAAAGGTTCAGAACTCGAGGGGTTACGCTATGAGCAGCTTATGCCCTGGGTAAGGCCGTGCGAGAAACTCTCTGATACCGCTCCGGCATTTGTCAACGACTATGCGGCATCCAATCCCGACCATGTATTCAATATTGGCAAAGACAGCTATGTCGAACTTGGCGAGCTTGCGTTCCGTGTGATAACCGGCGACTATGTGACGACTGAAGACGGTACCGGCATCGTACATATCGCACCGACATTCGGTGCCGATGACGCCCGCGTAGCCAAGGCCGCCGGCATCCCGTCACTGTTCATGATCAACCGGCGCGGAGAAACGCGTCCGATGGTCGACCTCACCGGCAAGTATTACATACTCGACGAGTGCGCACCTGAATTTATAGCCCGGTGTGTCAATGTTCCGCTTTACGAGCACCATGCCGGCAACTACGTCAAGAACGCATATGATCCTAAATTCAATCCAGACAGGAAATATGACGAGGCAGCCGCCACAAAGGCAGAGGACCTCAACATAGTGCTATGCCTCGAGATGAAACAGGCCGGTGAAGCGTTCCGAATAGAGAAACATATCCACAACTACCCCCACTGCTGGCGCACGGACAAGCCGGTGCTTTATTACCCGCTTGACAGCTGGTTCATCAGGACTACAGCAGTACGCGAACGCCTTATGAAACTCAATGAGGATATAAAGTGGAAACCGGCCTCTACCGGCTCCGGCAGGTTCGGCAAATGGCTGGAGAACCTTCAGGACTGGAACCTGTCGCGCAGCCGCTACTGGGGCACACCGCTTCCTATATGGCGCACTGAGGACGGCACTGAAGAAAAATGTATTGAAAGCGTAGAGCAGCTATACGACGAGATCGATAAGTCGGTCAAAGCCGGCAATATGGTCTCAAACCCTTACAGAGACCGCGGATTCGTTCCCGGAGACTACTCGAAAGAAAACTACGGAAAGATCGACTTACACCGCCCGTACGTAGATGACATTGTACTGACAGCCGACGACGGTCGTCCTATGCACCGTGAGACCGACCTCATTGATGTATGGTTTGATTCTGGTTCGATGCCATATGCCCAGCAGCACTATCCGTTCGAAAACAAGGAGGCAGTGGAGTGCGGCAGGCTATTCCCGGCCGACTTCATCGCCGAAGGTGTAGACCAGACACGTGGTTGGTTCTTCACCCTGCACGCTCTTGCCGGAATGGTTTTTGACTCGGTAGCCTATCGGGCTGTCATATCAAACGGCCTTGTACTCGACAAGGACGGTAACAAGATGTCAAAACGACTGGGTAACGCAGTAAATCCGTTCGAAACCATCGAAGAGTTCGGCGCCGACCCTGTACGCTGGTACATGATCTCCAACTCACAGCCCTGGGACAATCTCAAGTTTGACAAAGCCGGAGTAAAAGAAACCGCCCGTAAACTCTTCGCCACCCTGTTCAACACATACTCGTTTTTTGCCGGATATGCCAATGTAGACGGATTTGACGGATCGGAGCCTATTGTTCCGGCTGACGGACGTCCGGAGATCGACCGCTGGATATTATCTCAGCTGAACTCTCTCATAACCGAGGTCGACGATGCGCTTGATGACTACGAGCCGACACGCGCCGCACGCGCCATATCGGCGTTTATCGACGAGCACCTGTCAAACTGGTATGTGCGTCTGAATCGCAAACGCTTCTGGGGAGGAAGTATGGACACAGACAAAATAGCCGCCTACCAGACCTTATATACATGTCTGGAGACTGTCGCCCGCCTGATGGCTCCGTTCGCACCATTCTATGCTCACCGCCTGTATGCCGACCTCGCCGGCACCACCGGACACACGGCCAAAGGATCGGTTCATCTGGAATCATTCCCTGTGGCCGACACTTCGCTTATCAATGTTGATCTGGAACGCAGGATGCAGCTTGCCCAGACCATAACATCAATGGTTCTGGCGCTGCGTCGCAAAGCCAACCAGAAAGTGCGCCAGCCCCTGCAGACTATCATGATACCTCCGGTCAACAGCGCCCAGCGTACCGACATTGAGTCAATGAAAGATCTTATACTAACCGAGATCAATGTCAAGGCTTTAGAATTTGTAGAACCTGATGCCGGCGTACTCGTGAAGAAGATCAGACCCGACTTCAAGAAACTCGGAGCAAAACACGGCAAGCAGATGAAGATGGTAGCAGCAGCCATAGCCTCTATGACACAGCAGGACATCATCATGCTCGAGGGAGCCGGATCATTCGATCTGTCGACCGGTGAAAATTCCGTCACGCTCTCAATTGACGAAGTGACCATAGTATCGGAGGATATCCCCGGCTGGCTCGTGACCAACGAGGGCAACGTTACCGTAGCTCTTGATGTCACTGTCTCACCTGAACTGCGTGCCGAAGGTATGGCACGCGAGCTGGTGAACCGAATCCAGAACATACGCAAGAGCCGTGACTACGACATCACGGACCGCATCATCGTCACCATCAACCCCGACGAGCTTGTCAACGACTCAGTGACAACACATCGCGACTATATCGCCGGTCAGGTACTTGCAAACAGACTGGAACTGGCTCCCGTAACTCCCTCCGCCGAAGATGAGACACTTGTCATTGACGGTACCCCGATCATAGTAAACGTAACATTAGACAAACAATAAACACACATTAGAAAATGAATACCACCGACCGACCCAGATACAGCGACGAAGAACTTGAGGAATTTCGTCAGCTCATACTCGCCAAACTGGAAAAAGCCCAACGTGAATATGACACTCTGTGTGAAGAATGGAACAACGGTGAAGGCAACGATACTGCCGACACTGCCGCCACATTCAAAGTGCTTGAAGAGGGCGCATACACCCTGGGGAAAGAAGAAGCTTCCCGCATGGCCCAGCGACAGCTTGACTTCATAAAGAAACTGCAGGCAGCCCTCGTACGCATCGACAACAAGACCTACGGCATATGTCGGGAAACCGGCCGGCTCATACCCAAAGAACGCCTGCGCGCTGTACCACATGCAACCCTCAGTATCGACGGCAAGAACATGAAAAAATGAAATTATCAAGAGGATACTTAGCTCTCATCATCATCCTGGCAGTAATCATACTTGACCAGGTTGCCAAAATATGGATCAAAACCCATTTCTACCTTGGCGAAAGCTATGAGGTCACATCGTGGTTTCAGATACACTTTATTGAGAACAACGGTATGGCATTCGGATGGGAACTGGGCAGCAAGCTGATGCTCACACTCTTCCGTCTTGTCCTCACGGCCCTGCTCATAATCTACATGTGGAAGCTTCGCCGCCAGCCCATGGTAAAGACAGGCTATATGGTATGCCTGTCTCTTATAACCGCCGGAGCCATAGGAAATATTATCGACTGTGCTTTCTACGGACTCATATTCAACGACCCGATGCCTCCCGAGACTGCCACATTGTTTCCAGAGGGAGGAGGATACGGCACGTTACTCCACGGCAAGGTGGTAGACATGCTATACTTTCCCCTCGTAAGCTGGTACTGGCCCGACTGGATACCATGGGTAGGAGGAGAACGATTCGAATTTTTCCAGCCGGTATTCAATATCGCCGATGCGGCGATATCGGTGGGCATTATTGTTTTGCTGCTATTCTATAGACGCAGTCTTTCATCGCCCCAGACTACCCGTCCGACCGAGACAGGATCAAAGTAAGCATCATGAAACACCACGGACCACTATATCTTCTATCGATACTCATCGTTGCTACAGTTGCATCTTCATGCTCCAAGACACCTGGCGGAGTCCTCGAACCTGAGGAAATGGCGTCACTGATAGCCGACGTATATCGTGGCGAAGCGGTCATAGAGTTCAATCATGCAAGCTACTATAACGATTCTCTAAAGAAAGTGGTAAAGCAATCCGTTCTCACCGCTCACGGTGTCAATCAGGAAGAATTCGACAGTTCACTCTCATGGTACGGCCACCACATCGGAGACTATATCAGAATCTGCGACCGTGCAGTCGAAATTCTCGAAGCTGAAGCCAAAGCGATACCCGACGATCCGACCGGCTCCAACCAGATGGTAGTGGCCGGAGACTCCGCCCAGGTATGGCCATTATCCCGCTACTACCTCATAACATCAAACACACCGGGTCGTCATGTCATTTTCAACCTTACCCCCGACGAGACCTGGGAACATGGCGACGAATATCAGCTGGCATTCAAGATTATAAACTCACGCACACCCGTCAGAAGTCTGCTTGCGACATCCTACGAAGACGGCCGTACCGAATATACGAGCCATGAGCAAAACGAAGACGGATGGTCACGCTCTACTCTGAGGCTCGACTCAACCCGCACTTCAAAGTCGATCTACGGATTCATTGAATTCAATCCGGCTGACGGTGAGAACATCTACGTGGACAGCATATCGCTCATACGCACGCGATTGAACCCCGCTACCTACCGCAACCGATACCGTCAGAATACTTTCGACTATGGCAAGAAATCCGATAACGATCACTGATATACCTTCAATATCATGCCGCAGATTACTTGCCGGTACATTATACACATCGCATGGCATTGACAGACAGATATTGATAACAATAAATGGTTCGGAGCTTTCGCTCGAACCATTTGCCAGTGAAATTCACTCCACAATATTCGCATCACGGATAGCTCTTATAGAAAAACGAGATTTCGCCCGGCTACCCGCCGAAGCTCTTACACTTCGGAATACAGACGATCAATACCGTCTGCTCGCAAAATTTCTTGCCGGGAAAGACCTCAGGATCTGCGATACTCTGATTCTGTCCTTAGGCCAGAACCCGACACTTGTCAGCCTGACAATCCAATCTTAATCCATCATCATCGAGATGTACGGACGAGCTGTAGGGATCTCAAAGATATCGCCTATAGGGGTGTCGCTGCACAGGATCGAAAGCAGAATCTCCGGGGTCACATCAAGATCTATATTACCACTAAAACCGTCGTTAACCACGACCTCTCCGCGATCTATTATATATATATGGGAGTTGCACGACAATATAGGATCATATAAACGTATTCGATAACTTAACTTCGGATAACGTGTCGCATACGATTCGAGCAGCTTTCGTGCGTTAACAATACGCGCCATTCCACGGGCATGCATAGGAATATGACGTTCATCCGGGGGAGCCATCACACTGACAGGTCGCGACGGATACAATCCGGTTACTCTGTCCAATGCCGCCTGTCGGGCATCATAACTGACCGACAGCAATTCCCGCACTACAATGCGGTCGCCCGACGGAGCCGCAAGCGCTACTGCCGAAACAAGACCGGTATCGACATCTCGTAACGCGATTGTATGGCCTCCATCAAGGGTCACATCAGCCAGAATAGCCTGAAAGTCATCATATGTATGAAGAACAGCATTATTCCGTTGACGCAACATATAGTCAACCGCATTATAAACCTCGTGACTATCAGAAGGATCTACAGCCGAGTATGTACCTGTATATTCAAATTTATGCACATCTGTATAACGCTCTTCGTCAATATAAAATACTGTCGAAAATCCAAGACGATCATAATAACGGAACAGTCTGCGACTTGCCGGAATGACAGATACGACTGCATCGCCACGGTCATAAGCCTTCTCAAACGCATCACATATAAGCTGTTTCATATAGCCGCGATTACGATAGCGACGACGGGTTACCGCACCGGATATATATCCCATAGGAACAGGTGTGGAATGAAAATACAACGTATACCGTTGAAGCAATAATGAACTCGCTATCACATCATCATCGTCTCCCGCAGTCAATATCATCAGGTCATCAGGATGATACACTTTCTCAAAATACATATCAAGCCAATGTTCCTCAGGAGCAAAGACCTCCCGCCACATCTGTTTTATGACTTTTCCGGTTGCCGGGTCATCAAGCCCTGTATCTATCCGGGCGAACGTATCTGTTTTTTCAATGGACTTCATAATATATCTGTATTACTGATTTATGTGATGTATTACATTTTATATGTTAACAACTTTAAATACATTTTTGTTTCACATCGTAATACAAAACATAAAATCTGTCATATTTTTTGTAATACAGCAATTTTTTAAAGCGATCCAATCAACATATATAAACAATATTATAATAATACAATAATCATATTATTAAATCAGCGAACTATTTATTCGATTATAACATCATAACTATCAGTATATTTATACGAAGAACAATTTTTTTCTCATTTTTTCCATAAAAATTTTTGGTAAATTAATTTTTCGTCGTACATTTGCAACATGATTGTAACATTATCGTAACCACATACAGTCAGCGAACATACAGACACCACATAAACAACCTAAAAGTTTCAATTATGAGTTCAAAAAATTTCCAGACAAAACTCCTCGACCTCCAGAGCAATCTTCTCAACTTCGCATATATGCTGACCAGCAACCGTGACGATGCCTATGACCTTTTACAGGATACAACACTGAAAGTTCTTGACAATGAAGATAAGTATGTAGACAATGTCAACTTCAAAGGATGGGTATTCACTATCATGCGCAACATCTTCATCAACAACTATCGCAAAGTTGTACGTTCTGCTACAATAATAGATCAGACTGAAGATCTCTACCATCTGAACCTGCCCCAGGATTCAGGTATTGACAATCCCGAAGGATCGTTTGCCGCTCAGGAGATAACTGCTGCAATCAATTCATTCAGCGATGACTACCGCATCCCCTTCTCCATGCACGTGGCCGGTTACAAGTATAACGAGATCGCAGAAAAAATGAATCTGCCGCTCGGAACAGTCAAAAGCCGGATATTTTTTGCACGCCAAAGGCTTCAGACTATGCTTGCAGACTACAACAATTGAATTATATATCGACCTCACTGATACGGCATAACGGCAGTTTTACCGACATAAACCCGGATCAGGAACTCATTGAAACAAAAAACAGCCGTATTCAGAAAGAATTAAGCTACACATAATAAAACCGCCCGGAATCTAAATTGATTCACAGGCGGTTTTAATATTGTTATCAGAAAGACTACTGTTCCTCTATTCCTGCAAGCTCGGGATCAATAAGAATACGACCACAATACTCACATACTATAATTTTCTTGTGCATCTTTATCTCCAGCTGCTTCTGGGGGGGGATACGGTTAAAACACCCGCCACAGGCATTACGCTGAATATATACAACGCCAAGACCATTGCGGGCACTCTTACGTATACGTTTGAACGCAGCAAGCGTACGGGCATCAATATTAGGCTCGAGGCCTTTGGCCTGCTCACGCAACCGTTCCTCGTCCTGCCGTGTTTCCGATACAATCTCATCAAGTTCCGATTTCTTCTCGGCAAGAATATGCTCACGATCAGCAAGTTCCTCCTTTGTTGCCTGAATCTTACCGGTAAGGGTATCGACAGCACGGTTAAACTCATTAATGTGACGCTCACTGAGCTGGATTTCAAGCGATTGGAACTCAGACTCCTTATTAAGGAGGTCAAATTCGCGGTTATTGCGTACGTTGTCAATCTGCTCCTTGTAGCGGGCAATCTTCTCCTTAGCCTCTGTTATCTTGGCATTCTCTGCGGCAAGTTTACGCTTAAGCTCCTCTGTCTCACGAGTATAATTGACTATACGTGTACGCAGACCTTCGATGTGATCCTCAAGATCCTTGACTTCGAGAGGCAACTCACCGCGAATGGTCTTGATACGGTCTATTTCCGACAGCGTAGTCTGCAACTCGTAGAGCGCCTTAAGACGATCCTCAACCGACAGATTTTCGGATTTTGTTTTATCAGTAGCCATATTAATGCTTACAAATATTTTATTGGATTTTGTTCAATATTGGATTTACAGACTGCAAAGTTAGGAATTTTTTTCGTAATTACGTGATAAAAAATATCTTTTGCACATTCCTCACTTTCATAATGGCCTATATCGACCAGAAATATATCATGAGAGCAGTCAAGAAACACATTGTACCTGGTATCACTCGTGATATAGGCATCGGCCCCCATAGAGATAGCATTATCCACAAGAAAAGATCCGGCACCGCCACACAATCCCACTCTCCTGATCATATGACCGTCAGGCAGTGCATCCGGATCACTGCAACGGGCTACCGGAGAACCGAATGTATCCTTGACAAGTCCGACAAAACGAGTGACCGAAAGCGGTTCCGGTAAATTTCCTATCACACCGCTTCCCACAGCGCCAAGTTCTCGATCCTCACGGTTTTCAAGAATCCTGACATCCTTAAGACCAAGCATCCCGGCCATAGCATGGGAAACACCCGCAGGAGCATTGTCGACCGCAGTATGACATGAATAGATCGTCACATCACACCTGATGGCCGCCACGAGTGCAGACTGCACCCTCCCCACTCCGTCCACACGCTTTATGGACCTGAACAGGAGCGGATGATGAGTGATAATAAGATTACAGCCCCGTTCACAAGCCTCGGATACAATATCCTCCGTGACATCTATGCACAACAGCACTCCCGAGCACGGCACATCAAGCGATCCACACTGCAGACCGGTGTTGTCATATTCTTCCTGCAGACGGCGCGGAGCCATCTGCTCCACCGCATCGACAATGTCACGATTGGTAACCGCCATATCAAAGATTATTTATCGGTAACAGGCGCTATCTCAAGCTGCAATTCGTCAAGCTGCTTCTGATCCAGGGGGGCAGGTGCATCAAGCATCACATCACGGCCACTGTTGTTCTTGGGGAATGCTATACAATCACGTATACTGTCAAGACCGGCAAAAAGCGAGACCCAACGGTCGAGACCGTAAGCGAGACCTCCGTGAGGTGGCGCCCCATACTTAAATGCATTCATCAGGAAACCGAACTGTTCCTGAGCCTTCTCGGGAGTAAAGCCGAGAATCTCAAACATTTTGGCCTGCAACCGGCTGTCATGTATACGTATTGAACCGCCACCGACCTCTACTCCGTTGATGACCATATCATAGGCATCGGCACGTACGGCAGCCGGATCGGTATCAAGCATGGGGATATCTTCTTTCTTGGGGTGGGTGAACGGATGATGCATTGCCATAAGTCGCTGTTCCTCATCGCTCCATTCGAACATGGGGAAATCAACAACCCACAGACATGCAAACTGATTTTTATCACGTAAACCCAGCTGGGTTCCCATCTCAAGACGAAGTTCACAGAGCTGCTTACGAGTCTTCATGACATCGTCACCGCTAAGTATGAGTATCAGATCCCCGGGCTCGGCATTAAAAGATTCCTTAAGCCGCTGGAGAACCTCCTGACTGTAGAACTTATCGACACTTGACTTCACATTACCGTCAGACTCGACACGTGCATATACCATACCTTTGGCTCCGATCTGGGGACGCTTGACAAACTCTGTAAGCTGGTCAAGCTGTTTACGTGTATATGCCGCCGCACCCTTGGCACAGATACCGCCAATATAAGCGGCATTGTCAAACACGCTGAAACCATGCCCCTTCATGACATCCATGAGTTCGACAAACTGCATTCCAAAACGCAGATCCGGCTTATCACTGCCATAATATTTCATGGCATCAGCCCATGACATACGCCTGAACGGACGCTCCAGTTCAACACCACGCAACTCCCTGAACAGATGTACAGCCATACCCTCAAACAGATCAAGAATATCCTCCTGATCCACATAACTCATCTCACAGTCAATCTGAGTAAACTCAGGCTGACGGTCTGCACGCAGATCTTCATCACGGAAGCATTTTACAATCTGGAAATAACGATCCATACCCGACACCATCAGCAACTGCTTCAGTGTCTGCGGAGACTGAGGCAAAGCATAGAACTGTCCGGGATTCATACGCGAGGGAACGACAAAGTCGCGTGCCCCCTCAGGCGTGGAACCCACCAGCATCGGAGTCTCTATTTCGAGAAAACCTTTTGAATCAAGATATCTGCGGACTTCCATCGTCATACGGTGACGCAGTTCAAGATTGCGCCGCACAGCACCTCGACGCAGGTCAAGATAACGGTAACGCATTCTCAGGTCATCACCGCCGTCTGTGTCGTCTTCTATAGTAAAAGGAGGTAACTCACTCGGATTAAGAACAGTAAACTCACTGGCTATAATTTCAATATCACCTGTCGGATTTCTGGGATTCCTGCTGGTACGCTCGGCAACCTCGCCTTTCACCTGAATCACATATTCGCGTCCAAGATGATTTGCCGCGTCCTGCAACCCGGGATTCGTCTCGACATTAAATACTACCTGGGTAATACCATAACGGTCACGCATATCGACAAACGTCATGCCGCCCATCTTTCGTATACGCTGCACCCAGCCGGCCAGTGTCACCTGGCGTCCGGCATCGGTTAAGCGGAGTTCTCCGCATGTATTGGTTCTGTACATCGCTAAGATATATGTGTATTGATATTTTCTGGTTACAACCCGCAAAGTTAGAAATTTTTCATGATAATGCCAACAAAAAAATTACCGGCCGTCATGCGTCTCGCACCACGGCCGGAATTGGGGAAATTATGTAGTCCCAATATAAGGGACTTGAAGGGGCTTTGACAGAATTATTCAGCCACTACCTCAAAAGGAATCTCCACAGTAACATCCTTATGGAGTTTGAGGGTTGCGGTATACTGACCGAGCTCCTTGACGGGCTGTTTCAGTACAATCACCTTACGGTCAACAGTATGACCGGCCTTCTCAAGGGCCTCGGCGATCTGAATATTGTTAACAGAACCAAAAATGGTACCGGTAGAACTTGCCTTGGCTCCGATTGTAAGAGCTACATCTGCAAGCGATGCGGCAAGAGCCTCTGCATCCGCCTTGATACGGGCAAGCTTGTGGGCACGCTGACGCTGATTTTCAGCAAGAACCTTAAGTGCAGATTCTGATGCTATAACAGCCTTGCCGGTTGGAATGAGGAAGTTACGGCCATAACCATCCTTAACTTCAACAACGTCATCCTTGTATCCAAGGCCATGAACGTCTTCTTTCAATATAATCTTCATAACTGAGTTTTCTCCTTGGATTAGGTTATTATTTCATCAAGTCAGTAACATAAGGAAGCAATGCAAGATGACGGGCACGCTTAACGGCCTGAGCTACACGACGCTGAAATTTCAATGATGTACCGGTAATACGACGGGGAAGGATCTTACCCTGCTCGTTGAGGAACTTCTTGAGGAACTCAGGATCCTTGTAGTCGATATAC